>JAKSCQ010000289.1 GCA_022360555.1 Pseudomonadales bacterium | reverse complement strand
GGCGTCGGCAGTAACACGGCCATGAAGCGCCTGTCGACACGCGTTATAGATAAATGGCCCACCAAGAATAACCAATACCGGCGTCGCCAGTATCCATAACAGCACGTGGACTCCCTGCATCAGATATCCATCCGCCACTCCGAGGCTCCCCGAGTACAACAGCAGGCTGAACAGCATTATATTCATTGCGAGAAATGCGCCCACGCCGAGCCGGATCAACAGCCAGGCGGCTTCAGGCTCCTCCCGTGCGCCGCGTTGCACCTGATAAGCGAGGCAGCAGCCGTAGCAGCAGAAACGATGGATCTCACCCTCGACCTCACGGAAAAACTCCCCTTTGCCGACCGGTAACTGGCAATGGCTGCACAGGATGGAGCGGTTCGGGTCTTTATTCATAGCGTGTGGATGTGGGTACCTATCGGAAGAACACCACGACCGATGGTGATCAAGCCAAGCAGAATGATAAACACGCCGGCTATACGCACACCATGCAGTCGCCAATTCGACCATTGCCAGACACCGGTGCCGTCTCCCTTGAATAGCCTTACGGATACGGCCTGTTCATTTACTTGTCGAGGCTTGGATCTGAATCGGGCTCCCAGGCCACCCATGAGGAACATGGCGGGCAAGGTGCCAAGACCCATGGCCGCCATGATCAAAAATCCCGATAACGGACCACCACTGGCGGAAGCTTGAATAACGAACGCAAATACCAACGGGCAGGGTAAAAAACCATTGGCCACCCCAAACGCCAGCGGTGCGAAGGGACTGGGGTGTTTCAGCAGATCGCGCAGTGCCTGAATAAACAGCTGCCCACCAATGCCGGCACCCTGGTTCAGGCGCTGAAAAATGCCGAAGAACTGCAGACCGATCAGAATCATCAACGCCCCGGAGAGAAACGCCAGCACGCGTTGCGCTATAGCCAGCGAAGTCTCATCCCAGCCGTGAATGATCTGGGCACCAAGATAACCTACTAAAGCGCCCATAAAGCAATAGGTCATGACCCGCCCGATGTTATAGCTCAAGTGGCGCAGAACGGTAGCTGCGCGACTGCGCCCGTCAGGCCCCATGGCGCAGGCGAAGCCGCCGCACATTCCGATACAGTGCAGGCTGCCGGCAAAGCCGGCAAGAAAGATCAGTAAGTACCGGCTCATTCCAATTCCTTAGTGAATTGAATCGTTGGTGATACATAGGTTGATTCGGGCCTGCATAGCCCAACCTACAACTTAAGGTTCTTTCTGTTCGCTATTTCTTTATAGCCAGGTAGGCGACCCAGACAAAAAATGCCACCGTGGAAACAACAAAGATCACAAACCCGATACCCTCTGCCATAGTCACACCTTATCTCCTTAGAACAGGCCGACCCCGACCACATTGAGCGTCAACTCAGCCAGCAGAAAAATGAGGTTCAGGACCGCGAGTGTCAGCACCACCCTTGCAGCCATGGTGTTCTCCTCTTCAATAATTGAGGCCCGGTCCGAGCCCGCCCCAATAGGTGTAGCCGTAATAGAGAGCCCATAGGAACAGGGCCGCATAAACCACAATGAGCCAGCCGTTGATACGTCCATGGCACGCCTTGATATGGCCACCACCGTACTCCTCTACCTGTTGATGAACGGCTGTTTCTTCAGGTGGGTTGGATTTCTCTACAGCGTCATCCTTTGTTTGCGGATTCGTCTTTTCGCTCATCCTCTTTTACCTCCGCTCGGTAGGCTTGGTGTTTTATATCTTCGACATTTGTGAACAGCCCGGACAGCACCGCCCAGATAAACAGACAGACCGCGCCCAGACTCATAGATAGCGCCACAAGAAACTGTATTAACGTAAGCTCAGCCATCACATTGCCTTTTCATATCCGGTAACTCATCGAGATCTCACTTGATCGCGCTGTTAATAGAACTCACTTCAATGCCATGTTTGTTCGCCCATGCAGAACCCCCGGCATAAAATGTGTCCGCTTCGTCACTGGATTTCGTTTTGTAGGCATAGTGCGACTCATCTGCCTTGAGTCCCGGATCATTCAGCGCCGCACGATCAGCGGGCGCGATCTCCAGTGGTTCCCCGGTAAGCGGATCCTTGAATGCCGAAAGCGCGATGACGAAATAGGACAGGGCCCAACGGTCCTCTTCTGAAACCGTATCCTTAAATGAAGGCATCGGCGTACCACTCAGCCCGGTGGACATGGTCCGGAAAATATCTTCGACCCCGGGTCCCGACTTGAACTGGCCGGTGGTCAGGTCCGCAGGCAGAATCGGAAAGCCGAAGTCGTCCGCCAGTTCATCGGCTTTCTCCCCGTCACCTTTGCCGGTATCGCCATGGCACTCCCAGCACTTCGCCTGCTGCCACATCTCTTTTCCGCGTGCGACGATAGCTTCAGAGGGGGGTGGCGGTTGACCGATATGGAGAGGAGGCTCCGGCGGTTCCTCGACGAAGTAAAAATAGGGGTTATCGGGGTCGCTGCGGTCTGCCGCCAACACATACTTGATGTACTGAATCACTGCCAGGCGGTCTTTCTCCGGCAGGTTATGCCATGTGGGCATCGCGGTACCCCGCAGACCACGGGTAATGGTGCGCAAAAGATCCCCATCGTTTGGCATCGAACCCGAGGGTGTGAGCCGGAACTTAAACACCCCCAGGGCAAAGTTACGTGGGCGGTCTGTCGGCATAAAGGCGGCCGCCGGACCGTTACCGTCGCCCTTGGCACCGTGACATCCCTCGCAGCGCCGTTGATATACATTCTTGCCATAGTTGATCCACTCCTCCGAGCGGGGAATGGAGCCCAGAGAGGCGTCCAGCCGCTGGGGGGCAAATCTGTCCCGCCACTTGCCACGATTGGTGCCGAGCTTCTGCAGATAGGCGATAAG
>JAKSCQ010000158.1 GCA_022360555.1 Pseudomonadales bacterium | reverse complement strand
AGCCCCTCCCACTTCAGCCGCGAATACAGCCGCCTGTTCGGAGCGCCGCCGAAAGCGGATGTGTCCAAGCTGCGGGGGGAGCAGGTGAGCGCTTAACGGCAATGAATAATTAATAGTTAATAATTAATAACTGCGCGAGACCGGTTTCCCTGTTTTGAAACGCAAGAGGCCGCACCCACAGGTTGGGTGCGGTCTCTTGCATTGAAGATGCGAAAACATTTATCGCAAGTTATTAACTATTCATTATTAATTATTAACTCTTAAGCCGATACCCCGTCCGAAAGATCCACCAAACCAGGCCCATGCAGATGGCCAGGAACAGCAGGGTCATGCCGATGCTGATGCCGATGTGTACGTCGGCGCTGCCAAAGAAGCTGTAGCGGAAACCGCTGATCAGGTAGACCACCGGGTTGAACAACGTCACGGTTTGCCAGAACGGTGGCAGCATGTCGATGGAATAGAAGCTGCCGCCCAGGAAGGTGAGCGGGGTGATGATCATCAGCGGGATAATCTGCAGTTTTTCAAAGGTATCCGCCCAGATACCGATAATGAAACCGAACAGGCTGAAGGTGATGGCGGTCAGCAGCAGGAAGCCGAACATCATGAAGGGGTGCTGGACCTCGTAGTCCACGAAGAACCGTGCGGTGATCAGTATCAGAATCCCCAGTATCGACGACTTTGTCGCGGCGGCCCCAACATAACCGATGACGATTTCCATGTATGACACTGGTGCCGACAGCACCTCATAAATGGTGCCCGAGAAGGTGGGCATGTAGATGCCAAAGGAGGCATTGGAAATACTCTGTGTCATCAGCGTCAGCATGATCAGCCCGGGGATGATAAAGGCGCCGTAACTGACACCGTCGATTTCCACCATGCGCGAGCCGATGGCCGAGCCGAACACCACGAAATACAGCGAGGTGGAAATCACCGGCGAGGCCACGCTCTGCATCAGGGTGCGCCAGGTGCGGGCCATTTCGAACTTGTAGATGGCGCGGATGGAATAAATGTTCAATTTCATCAGGCGTCTCCGGATGCGGTGGCAGGCTGGCTGTTGTGCACCAGGTCCACGAAGATGTCTTCCAGCGAGCTTTGCCGGGAATGCAGGTCCTTGAAGTCGATGCCTTCGTCATTCAGGTTGCGCAGCAGTTCGGCGATGCCGGTGCTTTCCTGGTTGGCATCGTAGGTATAGATAATGGAATAGCCATCGTCGCTCAGCGCCAGCGCCTCGTAGTTCAGCGACCCCGGCAACTGCTCCAGCGGCTCCGCCAGTTGCACCGTCAGTTGCTTGCGCCCCAGCTTGTCCATCAACCGGGTCTTTTCATCCACCAGAATGATTTCGCCCTTGCTGATGATGCCCACCCGGTCGGCCATTTCCTCAGCCTCTTCGATATAGTGGGTGGTGAGGATAATGGTCACGCCTTCCTCGCGGAGCTGGCGCACCATTTCCCACATTTCCCGGCGCAGTTCCACGTCCACCCCGGCGGTAGGTTCATCCAGAAACAGGATCTTGGGTTCGTGGGACAGGGCCTTGGCGATCATCACCCGGCGTTTCATACCACCGGACAACATCATGATCTTGTTGTCCTTCTTGTCCCACAGGGACAGGGACTTGAGTACCTTCTCCACATGGGCATCATTGCGCGGCTTGCCAAACAGCCCCCGGCTGAAACTCACCGTGTCCCAGACACTTTCAAAGGCATCCGTGGACAGTTCCTGGGGCACCAGGCCAATGGCGCTGCGCGCTTCACGATAGTCGCGCACGATATCAAAACCGTCCGCCAGCACCTGACCGTTGGTGGGATTGACGATCCCGCAGATAATGCTGATCAGGGTGGTCTTGCCCGCGCCATTGGGGCCCAGCAGGGCGAAGATTTCCCCGGCATGGATATCCAGGTTGACGCCCTTGAGGGCCTGAAACCCGGACGCATAGATCTTGTTCAGGTTCTTCACCGAAATCACGGCATCCACTCTCACTCTCCCTTGCTGCCGGATGGCTCCGGCACATTCAGTCGCTCGGTATTGTAGCCTGTCACAGCCCGGCGCCATCGGCACCGGCCACCACGCGCGGGCGCCGCAGTTCCGCCATGACGAACAGCACTGCGGTCACCACCAGCACCCCGCTACCTCCCAGCATATAGGCCTGATGGTAATCGTGGCGCTCGACCAGGGGCTGGCTGGCCAGTGGCGATAGAAACTGGCCCAGGAACAGGGCCGAGGTGAAGGCACCGGACAGGCGCCCGCGCACCGCCACCGGGGCATTGGCCAGCAGGGCCGAGGCCAGCGCCGGGGCCATCATGCCCATCCCCATTCCCATGGCCATAATGCCGGGCATCACCAGCGCCAGGCTGTCAGCACTGCCCTGCAACAGCAGCCCGCATCCGGACAGGGTGAAGCCCAGGGCCAGAATCCTTGGTAGCGTCAAACGCTGACCCAGCCAGCCGAACGCCATGCCGGCGATAAAACCACCCAGATTCACCATGGCCAGGGCCATGCCGGTAGTGGCGGCATCGGCGGCATGGCTTTGCGCCAGCAAGAACGGGGTCTGGGTCGGCACCACATAAAACAGCAGCATCATGGCCATGGCGAGGAACAGAAGCCCGCCGATACGAACCCCGTTAATGGTTTCGGGCCCGCCATTCACCGTGGCGTCATTGTCCCCTGCCGTGTGCCGGGGCACAAACAGGGCCACCAGCACGACCAGCGGCAGAGCCGCCAGATACACCGCGAAGGCACCCCGCCAGCTCAGCATCGACAGGGCGCCGCCGGCGAGCAGAAAGCCCATGCCCAGAAAGGCATTGCCACTCATCTGCCAGCCCATGAAACGGCCACGCTGTTCGGCACTGAACAGGTCACCGATCAGCGCGGTGGAGGCGGACATCAAAAAGGCCACGGCCACCCCCAGCTCCACCCGGCTAAGCATCAGTGCCCAAAGGTTATCCAGCCACAGCCCCGCAGCCCCGAAACCCACAAAGCCGACCATGGCAAACAGCAGCACCCGCTGCCGGGAGGTCCGGTCCAGCACCCAACCTGCCATGGGGGCGATCAGGGCGATGGACAGGGCCGGCAGGGTAATCAGCAACCGCACCCGGGTTTGCACATCCGCCTCGCCGGCAAAGTGCTGCTCCAGGCTGGGCAACGCCGGGCTGATGGCCGCGCCACTCATCACCACCAGCGACCCCGCCAGTAGCAGGGTGATCTGTGCCAGTGGCGAAGGAGAAGTTGAGGTGCTCACAGGATGGCTCCATAGGGTTGCTGTTCACGGCCTTGCCGCAGGGTCCGGGCCCACCACTGCAACTGGGTCAGCAGCGTGGCCAGTCGTTGGTTGGCGCGTGCGGGGTTCTGCAACGTGCCGGTTTTGTCGAAGGATTGCCAGACATTCATGAATGACACCACCTGTCGCAGAGTCACGGCGTGAAGCTCGGCAAACACCTGACGCAACTGCTCCACCGCCCGCAAGCCGCCGGACACACCTCCGTAGCTGATGAAGGCCACCGGGCGGGCCTGCCAGGCCTCCCCGGTGAGATCAATCACCTGCTTCAGGGGGGCGGGGAAGCTGTGGTTGTATTCCGGGGTGGCGATCAGGATAGCATCGGCCTGCTGAAGCCGTTCTGTCAGTTGTGCCATTCCCTCATGTTCCCCTGCCGGAAAATGCGCCGGCAGGTCATGGTCCAGCGGATCAATCACATCCAGCTCGAAGCGATCATCCCGGCGGATCTGTTCCGCGGCCCAGGCCACCACCTGGTCACCGGTTCGTCCTTCCCGCGTGCTGCCATACAGCAAAGCCACTCGTAATGGGGCGTTCATGTCTCTCTCCTTTTCCGTCATCCTGGCATCTGCCGTTTCGGACGTGATTGACGATATTTGAAAAGGAGCGTACAACCTCAACCAATATTGAGGTCAAAGCACGAACCCCAAGGATTTGCCAATGACACTCATCAATGCAGACGATATCGGCAAGGCCCTCACCGTCGGCGAAGTGGCGGAGCGCAGCGGCGTGGCGGTGTCCGCCCTCCATTTTTACGAGAAAAAAGGCCTGATTCAGACCTGGCGCAGTGCCGGCAATCAGCGCCGCTACCACCGCGACGTGCTGCGGCGGGTGGCCGTCATCAAGGTGGCCCAACGCATCGGCATCCCGCTGGGGGAGATTGCCGATGCCCTGTCGGAACTGCCCGACGGTCGCAGCCCCACCGCGCGAGACTGGAAGCGCCTGTCGGCCAAATGGCGGGGGCACCTGAACGAGCGCATTCATGATCTCACCGTGCTGCGCGACCAGCTCGACCAGTGTATTGGCTGCGGCTGTCTGTCCATCAAAGCCTGTCGCCTGCGCAACCCCTATGACACCCTGTCCGAGGAAGGTCCCGGGCCGCATATCTAACAGCGGGTCCGGGGAGACACTGTGGGAGCGGTCGTTCGACCGCGAACGTTATGGCGTCGCAGGCCCGCCACACACCGACTTTTGTCGGCATTCATTTTGCAACCTTGAGCGGGCAAAATGACGCTATCACCCTATTGTTCAATCTGGAGGCTGTATGAGTGAGAACACCGTAACCGTTATCCCCGGCGACGGGATTGGACCGGACATTGTCGATTCCACGGTACGGGTGTTGGAAGCCCTGGATTGCGGACTCAAGTTCGAATACGCCATCGCCGGCCAAACGGCCCTGGACAAGGGCCTGGACCTGGTCCCCGAAGACACCCTGGCCACCCTCAAGCGCAACCCCCTGGCCCTGAAAGGGCCCATCACCACGCCGGTGGGCGGCGGCTTTACCTCGGTGAACGTCACCCTGCGCAAAACCTTCGACCTGTTCGCCAACGTGCGCCCGGCGCTCTCCATTCCTGGCGTGAAGTCCCGCTACGACAATGTGGACATCATGACCGTGCGGGAAAACATCGAAGGCATCTATTCCGGCCTGGGCCAGACCGTCAGCGAGGATGGCGAAACCGCCGAACTGCGCAGCCGCATCACCCGCACCGAGTCCGAACGCCTGCTGCGCTTCGCCTACGACACCGCCATGAAGCAGGGCCGCAAGAAAGTTACCGTGGTACACAAGGCCAACATCATGAAATCCACCTCCGGCCTGTTCCTGGACGTGGCCCGCAAGGTGCGCGAGGACTATCCAGAGCTGGAACACGAGGAAATGATCGTGGACGCCTGCGCCATGCAACTGGCCATGAACCCGCACCGTTTTGATGTGATCGTTACCACCAACCTGTTCGGCGACATTCTCTCCGACCTGTGCGCCGGCCTGATCGGCGGCCTGGGTGTCGCCCCCGGCGCCAACATCGGTGAACACGGTGGCCTGTTTGAAGCCGTGCACGGCAGCGCCCCGGACATTGCCGGCAAGGGCATCGCCAACCCCACCGCCATCATGCTGGCCGGTGCCCTGATGCTTGATTACATCGAGATGCACGACAAGGCCAAACAACTGCGCCGCACCGTGCGCGAAGTGGTTGGCAAGGGCGAAGTGGTCACCCCGGACCTGGGTGGACGCGCCAGCACTACGGAATTCACCGACGAGCTGATCCGCAAGCTGGAGCAAAACCGCTAAGCCACACGCTCTGCCAATGGAGGAAGGTCCCGGATCAAGTCCGGGATGACGCTGGTTATCTGCGAGGTGGATGGAAATTCGTCACTCCGGGGTTATTCGCTGCGCTCGCCCCTGCGGGGCCAGCCTTCGGCTGTTCTGCGCGTCGCTTGTGCCCCGGAGCCTCCTTCAAACCTTCCCGGCCTTTCCAAAGGCCCTGCATGGCGCCCAGCCCATTGGCCGAGCCGTCTGTCCGGCATAAATGTGATGCAATTCCTCTTTTCGGGCCATTCCTCTATATTGTTTTCAATTCCCCTGTTTGGGGGATGCCCGCCACGGATCAGGGCCAACCAGAGAATTCGCCAGTTTCAGCGCGTCGGGATCTGCCGAAACAGGCATGGGGGACACTCATCCAATGGACGCGCTGCTGGATTTTGTTGGGGAAATCTACGAAGCCTCTTATCACCCGGGCCACTGGGATACCGTAACCACCGGTCTGTGTAGACTGCTCAATGCCCGTTCCGGCGCCATAGTCATGGATGACCATGAAGGCCGGGTTCGCGGCATGATTGGCGCCCACGGCCTACCCCGAGCCGTCAGGGCTGCCTACCGGTTTGGCATGGCCAAATACGACCATACCTTCCAGTTGCAACAGCGCGAGCCTCTTGGCAAGGCCCGACAGATCGTCCACGCCCAGGATATGCAGGGCGATCATCCACTCTTTTACCGCTTCATTCTCAAACCGAACGATATTGGCTTTATCGCCGCCATGAACGTCTACAACGACGATGAATGGCATGTGGGTATCGGCCTGCACCGTTCTTTCCAGGCGGAGCCTTTCTCCGACGAGGACTGCCTGACCCTGCAACGGCTCTATCCACACTTCAAACGGGCGCTGCGCATTCACAAGGAATTTCACCGCCTGCGTACCCGCCAGCAATCCCTGGAGTCCGCCCTGGGACGCTTCATGACCGGGCTGATTATTCTTGGCCCGGATAGCACCGTGAATTACTGCAACCCGGTGGCCGAGGCCATGCTTTCAAGACATCAGGCATTGACCATCACCGATCACGGCCATTTGCAGGCCCACTACCCGCAGGAAAACCGGCGCTTGCAGGCACTGCTGGCCCAACAGGCCAGTGCCGACCGGCAGGACATCTCCAGCCGCAACCAGGCCATCGGCCTTAATCACCCGGACCGCGAACACATCCTGAGCCTGATGGTGGCACCCCTGGACGGCGCCTTGACCGATGCCCCCCAGCCCGCCGGCAGCGTGGCGCTGTATCTGTGCGACCCGGACTCGTCGTTCAACCTGCCCGCCGAATCGCTGCGCACCCTCTATGAGATGACCCCCACGGAAGCCAGCGTGGCCATTGCCCTGGTCAATGGCCAGTCCCCCAACCAGATCAGCGAACAGCACGGTGTCAGTGTCGATACCGTACGCAGCCAGCTCAAAAGCATTTATCTCAAGATGGGCGTCAAGAAACAGCAGGATGTAATCCGCACCCTGCTGGCCGGCGTCATGCAGATTGGGTAGGCCGGAGAAAACAGCATGAACACCCCGAACCGGATCACCCCCCAAACCGAGCAAGACACCGCTCGCCAGCACATCAAGAGCCTGCTGGCCAAGAACGGTTATCGAAAATAGACCGAACTGATTGCCATGCTGGTCAGGGCGTTGGGGTGAGAATATCCCCCGCACACAGGAAAAAACCAACGTCACAAAGCGAATACCCGGCACGACAAAGCCATCACAGGAAAAACCATGACTCTGGCATTACAGAACGAACCAGACCTGATTCAGGCCCTTTATCAATCACTCACCGACCGGGAAGGTTTTCACACCTTCCTGGAAAAACTGACCAGCGCCATCAATGGCTGTGCTGCCCAGCTACTGGTGGTTCACCGCCAGCCACTGCGCATGGAGCACCTCTGGTATCACGGCCTGTCGGAAGCCTTCATCGACTGGTATCTGGAAAACAACATGATCGCCCAGGATGTGGTCACCAATCAGGCGGTCAAACAAGCACCGGGCCTGTTCCAGTCTGCCCTGCCCCTGTTACCGGATTTCCAGCCCGACGAAGACTATTCCAAATGGGAAAATGAGCAGGACATGCTGGATTCCGCCTGGCTGGTGGTGGACAACTCCCGCACCCACACCTTTGTGCTGACCATTCAGCGCACCGTGGGCCAGGGACCGTATCAGCAGGCCGAACTGGATGCCCTGAATCGGCTGGTTCCGCATATTCGCCAGACCGTACAGCTTTACCGGCAACTGGAAACCCGCAGCAAGGCAGCCTCGTCGCTGTCAGCTATCATCGACGTTCTGCCTGATGCCACCTTTGTGCTCGACAGCCTGGCCACCGTGCTGTACTCCAACAAAGCCGCCCGTGACCTGATCAACCGTGAGCGCTGCCTGAGCATCCGCGACGAACGCTTCAACTTTGCCGAAAAGGATGTACAAGCCGCCTTCTTCCGCACCTCCGCCCAGGTGGTCCGCTCCAGCATGGGCAAGGAAGACTATTGCAGCGAAACCCTGTTCCTGAAACGGGAAGGACGAACCCCACTGATCTTTGTGATCCGCCCCATCGAAAACAGCGAACTGCTGGCCGGCGGCGCCCTGGTGAGCGTCTACGAACCGGACAACCGCCCCCTCCCCACTGCAGACCATATCGCCGCCTACTTCGACCTGACACCGGCCGAAGCCCAGGTCTGCGAGGCATTGGTCAGCGGCAAAGACGTACAGGCAATCAGCGACCAATTGGGGCGCAGCGTCTCCACGGTGCGCTCGCAGATCAAACAGATTTTCCAGAAAACCGGCTGCTCCCGGCAGGGGGAACTGATCAGCCGGATTCTGGCCGCGTTGTTGCGGTAGTGCTCCCCTCCGTCACTCCGTACATGACTCAACTAACGCCATCCCGGGGCACACAACAGCCGATTAATAGGGTTGAGGATAATAATCGCAATGATTGATGTTGTCTGAATCTATAGAGGTCCAATAACCGGCTTGTTCATCAAACTCTTCCTGATGTTCAAAGGCGGTGTAGTAGCCGTAAGTCCAGTGGGTCCTGCTTTGCTCACAGACTGCATAGCTTCCATCATCATTAAGCAATGGGTCAGACCAAAGATATTCGGTGTAAACTTCTCCGTGATCATCGGCATCAAGCTCGTCATAGGCAACGAGAGTTTTAGTTGGGCTGAACCACTGTCCCTTGGCTTGAAAGGGATTCATTGATAGCTCTTCACTATTAATGAGGCCGCTTTCGTAGTAATGATAGATGCTTTCAACCAGGTTAACCCAGGTGCCGTTGCTGTTCTGCCTTAGCGGATAGTAATCGACCACGCTGGCCAGGTTGCCGTTCAGCCAATAATCCTCTTTATAAACAACCAGATCTTTTTCACGTTTCTCAAACCGGCGCTTTTCTCCATAAACAAACTCGGTAATCTCACTGTCTGACGGGTT
>JAKSCQ010000229.1 GCA_022360555.1 Pseudomonadales bacterium | reverse complement strand
TTCGCTGCTGTCGCCACTCATGATGGCGGCGGTGGCCGCATCCAGGGCGTTGAACAGGATATCGGTGCCCGCCAGCATCTGGTCGAAGACCTGGCGCTGCTCTTCCGGCAGGTTGGCCCCCACTTCCGTGAAGCCGGATACCAGGGTCTCGCGCAGCTCCTTCAGCGGACCGGTGAAGTCCGCGTCAAAACCATCCGGCAGCGGCAACGGCAGGGCACCATCGCCCAGCGGCTGACCGGAGAAGTCGTTGCCCGGCATGATGCCCGCCATGGGCTGTTTGTCATAGCAATGGGTAAAGGCAGGCGTCAGTTCACCATCGGCGATCACGCCAAACCCTTCCACCTCCGGGTCAACGGTATAAGCCTCCAGACACAGGGTGGCCGGAACCATGGTCTCCGGATCGGCTTCGGTGGCCTTCATCCAGAAGAAGCCATAAGTGTCGCCCTGCTGGAACCGCACCGCATTGCGCTCTGGATCATCAATGGAGCGGGTCTTGCCCGCCGCACCGCTGACGACGAATTCCGTGCGGCCACATTCCGGCACCGCTTCCAGTACCTGCAGGTCATGGTCGTGACCAGCCAGGAAGAAATCGGCTTGGTCGCAGACCGCTTCTTCCATGAACGCCTTCCAGCGCTCACCGGCCAGCACCGGCAGAATTTCGCTGGGCACGCCATCGTAGTTGCCGGCATTGCCGTGGCTGCCGTTGGACAGGTAGGGGTGGTGGGCCATACCGATTTTGAAGACCGCATCAGAACCGGCCAGGGCATTCACCGCCCAGTTGCGCTGGTCGACGCCGTAGGTGTGGTAGGCGTAGGCGATATCCGGATCGGCAAAGCCACCGGCAATGGGGTTGGAATCCAGCGCGAAGAAGTCCACCAGCGGGCGCGGGTTGGTCGTGGTGGTGCCAGCGCTGTGCTTGTAGTAACGGTCGGGCATGTTCCAGCGGTTGGACAGCTTGCCGTCGAAGTAGGTGTAGTCCACCTGGAATTCGCCACGGGCATTGCCGGCCCCGTCGCCGCCCACATACCCGGTGTTGTCGTGGTTGCCCAGTACCATGTAGAACGGCAGTTGCACCGGCTCGAAGGGCTTTTCGAATTTTTCCGCGAACTGCGGGTCGTCCACGCCAGTCACGCCGGATTCGTAGATGTTATCGCCCAGGCCCACCACCAGATCACAACCAGGGAAAGCCATGTCATCAACGAATTCGTCTTTCTGGTCACATACTTCGGCGATGGCTTCACCCACGGCGTATTGACCGGCGGAGCCACTACCGGAATCACCGATCACCACAAATCGCAAGGCAGCGGGCGGGTTGCTGCCGGCGGAACCGTCATCCCCTCCCTCATCGCCAGCGTCACCAGGATCGGACGGATTGTTGGGGGTTTCATTATTACCGCCCCCACCATCGGACGGGTTGGCGGAGGAGCCACCGCCTCCACCGCAAGCCGTCAGTACCAGTGCCGCTACCAGCGGCAGCAGTTTCCAGGGAGCAGTCATGAGATCACCTCTTGAGAATTGGGTACGGGGGGATGGAACAAGGCGGTGCGCAGGGTGCGCGGTCGGGACACAGGGCCGTCTTCAATGATGCGGCTGTCGCCGCTTTTCACTGCCACCACCTTGGTTTTGCTGGTATCGATCTGGCCGCGCAGGTCGTAGGACTCGATACTCCGGGCGTAATAGAACTCACCCTGGGCCCGCTCACGGGTCACATCCACCAGGATGAAGCCGCGGGACTTGGCTTCCACATAGCGGATATGCGGGTTGACCACCGGAATCACGGCACCGGCGACCTCTGCCGCGCCATCCGGAAAGCCCGGGCTGGTTACCGCCGGCGTGACAAACTCCGCCGCCAGCGGTTTGTCGAACAGGTCACCGAGCAGGCTGCCCGGGTTGCGATAGATTTCGTTGGCCCAGGAGGTATGAATATCGCCGGTGAGGATCACCACGTTGTCGATATTGTTGTCATCGATGTGGTTGAGAATTTTCAGCCGGTCCGCCGCATAGCCGTCCCACTGGTCCATGTTGATGGCCGACAGGTTACCGCGCAGTTGCGCCTGGTCTTCGCTCAGGCTGGGCAGCTCGGCAATGTTGAGCTGGGCGAACATGACCTGCTGGCCGATAAAGCGCCACCGGCTGGTGGACTGGCTGAGGCTGTCGAGCAGGAAGTCCATCTGGGCATCACTGATCAGGTGACGGTCTTCACTGTTGCGCTGCGGATCGAACGGTACCTCGAGTTGTTCGTCGCGCCCTTCCAGGCGGGTATCGAGCATGGTCAGGTCGATGAGATCGCCGAACCGGAACTGGCGGTAAATCACGTTGTGATTGCCCGGCTCGCGGGGGCGAATGGGTAGCCATTCAAAGTAGGCCCGCTGGGCCACGGCCTTGCGCTCCTGCCAGTCGCCTTCGCTGAGCGGCTGGTGGTTCTCGGCGCCATCGCGGTAACTGTCGTTGGTGGATTCGTGGTCGTCCCAGACGGCAATCATGGGGAACTGCTGATGCACGGCCTGCAGGTCCTCATCCGTCTTGTACTGGGCATGGCGCTGACGATAGTCGGCCAGGGTCACCATTTCGTGGGGTGGCTGCGGATCGCGCTCCGGGAAGTCGCCGTACTCGCCGGCGCCGTACTCGTACAGGTAGTCGCCCAGATGCAGCACGAAATCCAGATCACCGTGGTAGGCCACGGCTCGGTATACGGAGAAAAAGCCGTAGGGAAAGTTCGAGCAGGACACCACCGCAAAGCGGGCACGGTCGATAAATTCAGCGGCGGCCGGAAAGGTGCGAGTGCGCCCCACTGGCGAGCGCTGATCACCCACCGCAAATTGATAGTAATACCAGTGGTCGCTGTCCAGCCCGGCGGCATCTACCTTCACGCAGTAATCGGTGTCTGCGGTGGCGGTAGCCTCAAAGGTGGCCACCGGCAATTGCATAGCCGCGTCGGCGGCGATGGTCACCGTAACAGGAATCTCCCCCTCTTCCTCCGGGGTAACCCGGGTCCAGAGAATCACCCGGTCAGACAGCGGGTCGCCGGAGGCGACACCATGCTCAAAGCTGACCCGGGGTAGCGGTGTTTGCGGCTCCTGCGGATCGGTGGGTGTATTGGGTGTGGGTGTCGGCGCCTGCGGCGACGAGGAACTGCTGCCCCCGCCGCAACCAGCCAGGGCCAGGGTGGTCCCCGCCCCCATTGCTTGCACCAGACGGCGTCGCTTGCTGTCCATGAGTCAATCCCCCCTGACAAAATGGTCGCTGTCGCCCCTGCGACAGCACCCCAAGATTAGGCAGGGAATTGCACTCGGACAGTGGGGCTTAGGTAGTTGCACTGTAGTGCTATGTAGCGCCCTGTAACCGCCCAGTTAAAGGTGACAACAGGATGAACGGGGAATGAATCTCCAGCGGCAATCACCGCACACCGGCAGGCCTCAGACGATGGCGAAGGCGCCGGGAAGATGCTGACGCAGGGTCAGCAGGTTTTCCTCCTGCACCGCCATCTGCCCGAAACAGTTGGCCCCTCCATCATTGGCGATTGTCCCCGCATAACGCAGGCCATCCTTCTCAATGGCTTCTGCGGTCAGCAACGCATGGTTGATGCAACCGAGCTTCATGCCCACCACCTGAATCACCGGCAGCTCCAGCTCTTTGGCCAGACCCGCCAGCATCTCCCGGTCGTTCAGTGGCACGCGCCAACCGCCGGCGCCTTCGATCAAAACCAGATCCGCCTTGTGGGCATTGAGCGCACCGCGCACATAGCCTGCCAGACGGGCCAGCGTGATCGTCTTGCCTTCCTGTTGCGCAGCAATATGGGGCGCAATGGGCGCTTTCAGCGCCACCGGGTTGACCGTGTCATAAGGCAGCTTCACCGAACTGGCGGCCATCAATTGCAGGGCATCGTCATTGCGCCAGCCCTCCGCCGTTTCCTCACAACCCGCCGCCATCGGCTTGAGACCGTAACAACTCAACCCGGCCTCCTGCGCCCGCTCCAGCAAACGGCAACTGACCCAGGTCTTGCCGACTTCGGTGTCGGTACCAGTGACAAAGAAAATGCCCTTGAGGGCAGGGAGGGGCGGCTTCTGGTTTTCCATGGTGAACCTCTGAAAGGGCGGTGCTGTTTGTTAGGTGGCAAGCTACAAGCTTCAAGCTTCAAGCTTCAAGCTGCAACACGGGAAAGGTTGCCACATGATTCCTATGTTTGCGGCCCGCGCATCAACGGTCGGAGCGCGGAGAAAGCCTGGCAAAACCCTGCTGTAATAGATTCGCGTTGTAGCTTGCGGCTTGAAGCTTGTAGCTCACTGTTTTTCCGCTTCCAGAAACAGCACCTTCCAGGTCAGTGGCAAGCCCTGTTCCGTACGGCGGGTTTCATATTCTTTCACCATCGCCTGCCAGGCTTGCTTGCCGGTCAGACCGCTGGCGCCGTTGACGTGATCGGCGCCGGTGGCTTTCAGGCGGCGGGCGATGTGTTTGACCGTATCGTAGTATTCCACCATCACCTGTTGCTGCAACTCGGCATCAGCGAAGCCCGCACGCAGCGCGGCGTCCTGCCATTCATTCAGTGACGGCAGGCGGTTCACATGGGGACGCTGGTTCACTGCCTGCCAGCTCTGATGCAGTTCCTGCAGGGAACCGCACAGCGGCACCGCCAGCAACAGTCGCCCTCCCGGCGCCAACACCCGGTGTACTTCGGCCATGACCCGGCCCGGATCACACCACTGCAAGGCAAAACAGGAGAACACCAGGCCTTGTGAGCCATTCTCCAGCGGCAGCGCTTCGGCATCGGCACACAGGGGCTGGTAGGCGTCGTTGAGTCGGCCCCGTTCGGCGGCCTCGTTAAGCATGGCGGATGACAGATCCACGCCCTGCCAGAGAACGTCCGGCAGCGCCTGTTGCTGGGCGCGGGCAAAGGGGGCGGTGGCACAACCCAGATCCAGGGCCGTCGGCATCACCAGTTCGACGGGCAGGCGTTGCACCAGTGAACGCCCCACCGCCAGTTGCAGCTCGGCATTGGCATCATAGCTGCGCGCCGCGCGACTGAAGTGACGGTTGATGTGCATTTTTCTGCGGGAGCGGTCGTTCGCCCGCGAAGCCGCCCCGGAAGGTCGTGTTGCCCCCTTCACGGTCGAACGCCCGCTCCCACAAAGTGACTCAGACATCCTGATCAACCAACTGGTAGTCGCGATAGAAGTCATACACAGCCCGGGTAAAGGTATCGGGGGCGGACAGGAAGGGCACATGGGCCACCTGCTCAATCAGGGCGGGGCGGCCGTTTTGAATCAGTGGCTCCACCGCCGGCATCGCTGCCGCCGGCACAATATGATCGTGCTCACCAAATACCATCAGCACCGGCATGGACAGCGTGGGCAGGGCCTGGCGGAGATCGGTATCGCGCAGAATATCGAGGCCGCCGCGCAACGCTTTCGGTGCCGGCAAGCCACAGAAATAGAGAATTTCTTTGAGTCGCGCAGTGTCTTCGCGCATGGCGGCACTGCCCTTGCAGTTGAGCGCCAGGAAACGCACCAGGGTGCCTTCCTGGTCCTCGTCGAACAGCTCGGCAAACTTGGCCAGGATTTCCGGTTTCATGGCCGCTTGCCAGTCTTCACCGGCGGTGAAACGCGGCGAGGTAGCGACCGTTACCACCGACTGCACTCGCTCCGGCGCCTTGTCGGCCATGGCCAGCGCCACCAGCCCGCCCAGCGACCATCCCAGCAGATGGGCCCTGGCCGGCATGATGGCCAGCACCTGCTCCGCCAGGAAATCCAGCGTGTAGTCCGCATTGGGCAAGGGGCTCTGCCCCATGCCCGGCAGGTCCACCACGGTGACTCGAAAGCGTTCCAGCAGCGCCGGCACGATGTCATCGAACACGATGGCATGCAGGCCCCAACCGTGGATCAGCACGATGTCCTGGGCATCGGCATCCGCCACGCCGGTGGCTTTGTAAGTGTTGTGGAAGGGCGTTAACGCTTTCACGCTGACACGCTCCACGCCGCCCCTGCGGGGCGCATGCCGAAACCAAAAATCATGTCAGCTCTACCGATTTTTCTCATATTCAAAACCTTGTTCGTCTCGCGGTTTTGCGTGTCAGCGTGAAGCGTGTTGCGTGCCAGCGTTCGCTTCCAGCGCCACCAGCAACGCATCCACATCTTCCGTCTCATGGGCTGCCGACAGGGTCACCCGCAAGCGGGCCTGCCCTTCCGGTACCGTGGGTGGCCGGATGGCGGTGATCAGGAAACCGCTTTCCCGAAGGGCGTTGCTGAGCACCATGGCATCCGCATCACTGCCAATCAGGATGGGCTGGATCGGCGTCTGCGAGGGCATCAAGGCATAACCCAATTGCCGGACTCCCTGACGAAAACGGGCAATCAACACCGCCAGCTTTTCCCGGCGCCAGTTTTCCTGTTGGGCTTTCTCCAGACTGACCCGGGTGGCAGCCGCCACCGCCGCCGGCATGGCCGTGGTGTAGATGAAGGTGCGGGCAAACTGTATCAGGGTCTCAATCAGTTGCTGGCTTCCCGCCACAAAAGCACCACCGGTTCCCAGCCCCTTGCCCAGGGTTCCCATGAGAATCTGCGTGCGCTCATTCACGCCCTGGGCAAACAGGGAACCACGGCCCTTTGCATCCAGCACACCGATTCCGTGGGCATCATCCACCATCAGCCAGGCATCATGCTGTTCACAGGCCTGCGCATAATCGGCCAGTGGCGCTTCGTCGCCATCCATACTAAATACGCCGTCTGCTACCACCAGCTTGCGCCGTGCCTCACTGCGCTGTAGCTGACTGGCAAGCGCTTCGGCATCGTTGTGGGCAAAGCGGCGAAAGCGGGCACCGCTGAGTAGACCGCCATCCAGTAGCGAAGCATGATTGAGGCGGTCTTCAAATACCCCATCGCCCTTGCCGAGCAAGGCACTCATGACGCCCAGGTTGGCCATGTAACCGGTAGAAAACAGCAAGGCCCGTTCGCGGCCGGTATGGGCGGCCAGGGCCTCTTCCAGATCCTGGTGGGGACGTTGATGACCACAGACCAGGTGAGAGGCCCCACTGCCCACGCCCCAGTCGTTGGCGGCCTGCTGGAACGCCCTGATCACATCGGCATCGTTGGCCAGCCCCAGGTAGTCGTTACTGCAGAAATTCAGGTAACGCTGGCCATTCACCACCGCATGGCGACCACAGGGGCCCTCCATGATTTGCGGTTGGCGATAACGATGCTGGCGGTGACGCTCTTCAAGGTCGGCAGAAAGATCAAAGGTCATTTCGAAGCCCCGTAGGGCGGAAATTGGCGTGAGCCAATCTCCGCCACGGCGTAAGCACCAATCCATGTCTGGAGAAACATCTGCTCCATCGGCGCGATTCGGCGGAGATCGGCTCACGCCGATTTCCGCCCTACAAGCTCGGTATCAGTGACCGGAGGCCGGCCGCCCGGTGTCCTTGTCCAGCACATGCTTGGGCGACCGCTTGGTGTCCATGGCGTTGTAGAACAGCCCGGCGTCTTCCACCTGCTGCTCGGCCACCTGGGCCTTGATGGCTTCTTCATGGGCCTCGTCGGACGCTTCGTGGCGCGGGTCCAGCGGGTGGATACCCAGACGGTTGAACAGTTGCTTGTCGTGAGTGGCTTCCGGATTGTCGGTGGTCAGCAACCGCTCGCCATAGAAGATGGAGTTGGCGCCGGCCAGGAAACACAGGGCCTGGGCTTCGTCGTTCATTTCCTGGCGACCGGCGGACAGGCGCACATAGGACTCGGGCATGAGGATACGGGCCACGGCCACGGTGCGGACGAATTCGAACGGGTCCAGGTCCGCCACATCCGCCAGCGGCGTGCCTTCGATCTTGACCAGCATGTTGATCGGCACGGATTCCGGATGGTGCGGCAGGTTGGCCAGCTGCTGCAGCAGACCCACACGATCATCACGCTGCTCACCCATGCCAACGATACCGCCACAGCAGACTTTCATGCCGGCATCGCGCACATTGGCCAGGGTAGTCAGGCGGTCATTGTAGGTACGGGTGGTAATCACCTGGCCGTAATACTCCGGCGAGGTGTCCAGGTTGTGGTTGTAGTAGTCCAGGCCGGCATCGGCCAGGGCCTCGGCCTGCCCCGAAT
>JAKSCQ010000281.1 GCA_022360555.1 Pseudomonadales bacterium | reverse complement strand
TGCTGGCGAAGCCGGGCACCATCACCCCGCACACCAAGTTCTCTGCCGAGGTTTACGTGCTGAGCAAGGACGAGGGTGGTCGTCACACTCCGTTCTTCAACGGCTACCGTCCGCAGTTCTACTTCCGTACCACCGACGTTACCGGTGCTTGCACCCTGCCGGAAGGTACCGAAATGGTCATGCCGGGCGACAACGTGCAGATGGAAGTCGAGCTGATCGCTCCGATCGCCATGGAAGAAGGTCTGCGCTTCGCGGTACGCGAAGGTGGCCGTACCGTTGGCGCCGGCGTGGTAGCCAAGATCACCGAGTAAGATTAATCGGTGAAAGAAAAAGGGTCGCTTCGGCGGCCCTTTTTTTATGCTTGTACGCAACACGCAACACGGGCATCCCACCCAAAAAGCTAGGCCGTGCCGTTACGGGCTTCATCCCCGTAGCTAGGATGCTTTATTTTCTTCTGGTACATGGGGTCCCTTTTGCTGTTACCCCTCTACCCAGATCCCCCGACCCGGCGTTAGATTCCAGTCATTGACGTCCGCGACGTTGCGGACGGTCGTCAGGGAACGATCGACACTGGGGAAAGGGAAATGTCCACAATTTCGATTTTCGGGCTGGGCTATGTGGGCGCAGTCTGTACTGCCTGTTTTGCCAGCAAGGGACACACCGTGATCGGTGTGGATGTGAATGCCGACAAGGTGGCACAGATAGGGCGTGGCGAGTCTCCCATCGTGGAGGCGCAGCTGGGGGAGCGGCTGGCCGAAGGTGTGGCGGCGGGCCGCGTGTCCGCGACAACCGATGCCCGGGCCGCGGTAGCGGCCAGTGAGGTGTCCTTTATCTGTGTGGGAACCCCCAGTGATGAAGCCGGTCACCTGGACACCCGCTACCTGAAGGCGGTTTGCGAAGAGATTGGCCATGCCTTGCGGGACAAGGACGATGTACACCTGCTGGTGATTCGCAGCACGGTTCTGCCTGGCCTGGTGCGTGGGGAGCTGTTGCCGATTCTGGAGCTGACATCGGGCAAGCAGGCTGGGGTGGACTTTCTGCTGGCGGTGAATCCCGAGTTCCTGCGCGAATCCACCGCCATCAATGATTTCTTCAGCCCGCCCATGACAGTGATCGGTGGCATCAATGACGATGCGGCTGAGGCCCTGGCGGCACTTTATCACGGCCTGGACGCTCCGGTGGTGAAGCTGGCGCTGGAAGAGGCGGAACTGGTCAAGTACGCCTGTAATTCCTGGCATGCCACCAAGGTCGCCTTTGCCAATGAGATCGGCAACATTGCCAAGCAGGCCGGAGTGGATGGCCGGCGTGTCATGGATGTGGTGTGCATGGACAACAAGCTGAACCTGTCCAGCTACTACATGAAACCCGGTTTTGCCTACGGTGGCTCCTGCCTGCCCAAGGATGTCCGTGCCCTGAATGCCTGGTGTCACAATGCCGCCTTGCCTTCACCGTTGCTGGCCGCGTTGCCGCGCAGCAATGACAACCAGGTAGAGCGTGCCATGGCGCTGATCCGACAGTCCGGGATGAAAAAGGTGGGCATGCTGGGGCTGAGCTTCAAACCCGGTACCGATGACCTACGAGAAAGTCCGCTGGTTACCCTGGCCAGTCGCTTGTTGAGCGATGGGTTCCAACTGGCCATCCACGACAGCAATGTGGCTCATGCCAGCAAGCACAGCGCCGTGGCAGAACAACTGTGGGCCAGTTATGGGCCGCTGCTGAACTGCCTGCAAGAAGACGTCAACCAGGTGGTGGCCAGCAGCGAAGTGATCGTCGTGGGCCATGCCACTGCGGAATTTCATGCCATCGCCGATACCGTCAACAGCGGCCGTCTGCTGGTGGATCTGTGCGGTTATCTGCCGGGCGTGTCCAGCACCGACCGGCAGGGGATTTGCTGGTAACCGTCATGAAATCCCTGACAGAGTGGCTGCTGTGGCTGTCCCTGGTAATGGGCCTGGCGCTATTGATTGAGCCCGCTTACCTGGACAGTAACGACAGGAAATTCATTCTGCTGATCGGCGTGATTGGCCTGTGGCGCTATTCCATTGGTGCGACGCACTGGCTGCGGGCGATCTGGTTCATGCAGGTGGTGTTTCCGGCCTTGCGGCGTCGGCTCTCGGCGAACCCTGCGGCCTATCTGCCCACTCATGTCTACCTGGTGGTAACCAGCTTTCGCATTCCGGCCGACACCACCTGGAACGTTTACGCCAGTGTGTTTCGTGAGGCAGTGCGCTGTGGCATTCCTGCTACGGTAGTGGTGTCCATCGTGGAGCGGGCCGATGAGTACCTGATCCGTCAGTGCCATCGTCAGTTTGATCCCGATGGCAAGGTAAAGCTGATCATCTGCCGTGCCCGCGGCACCGGCAAACGCGATGGGTTGGCGTTGGCATTCCGGGCTGTCAGTCGCACCATGCCGGATCGGGATGCGGTGGTGGGAGTGGTGGATGGCGATACCATGCTGGCACCGGACTGCATCCGCGACAGTGTGGTGTTTTTTGGATTGATGCCCAACCTGGGCGGGCTCACCACCAACGAACAATGCGTCGTGCGCGGCAGCCGGCTGATGCGTGACTGGCACACCATGCGCTTCGCCCAGCGCCACCTGAACATGTGCTCCATGGCCCTGTCCCGGCGGGTGCTGACCATGACCGGGCGGATGTCTTTCTTTCGCGCGGCGGTGTTGACCGCACCGGAATTTATCGCCGATGTGCAATCGGACCATCTGCAACACTGGCGTCTGGGCCGCTTCCGCTTTCTTACCGGGGATGACAAGTCCAGCTGGAACTCGCTGATGACATTGGGCTGGGACACCTTCTATGTGCCCGATGCCCACACCCTGACCGTGGAGCACCCGCCGCATCACCGTTTTGTTCCGGCGACCCTGCAGCTGATGTTCCGCTGGTACGGCAACTCCTTGCGCCAGAATCTGCGTGCCACGGCGTTGGGCTGGCGCCGCCTGGGGCTGTTTACCACCTTTGTGCTTTACGACCAGCGCATCAGTATGTGGACCTGCCTGGTGGGGCTGACGGCGGCATTGTTGATGGCAGCCCTGCACAACCTGCAGGTGTTTTTTGTCTATCTGTTCTGGATTGCCCTGTCACGCACCCTGGTGACCCTGCTGCTGACAGCGACCCGTCACCCGGTGGGCGCGTTGTATCCGCTGTTGCTGTACTACAACCAGGTGGTGGGATCCCTGGTAAAGATTTTTGCGCTGTTTCATCTCGACCGGCAAAGCTGGACGCGACAGAAAACCCGCCTGTCTGTTCAGGGGGCCGGCTTTGATGTGGCGTTCAACCGGATCAGTTCGAAAGCCATGTTGCTGTCGGCGGGCTCCCTGTTTGTCTGCCTGATGCTGATCTTGAGCGGTGCCTAGATGAACCGGGCCCATGGGGAGAGCCCGGCTGGAGGGAAGGATCATGGAAGAGAGTCGAGTACGCCAGGTGCATGAATCCCAGGAGGAACGCCAGCATGTGCGTGTCAGTCTCCAGGGAAGTTTGCGCCTGCGTTTGCAGAGCCCGGTAAAAGGCATTTTCTCCCTGGAGGATGTCTCGCTGGGCGGGCTGGCCTTTATCGCCGGCCAGGTGCCCCTGCCGCCAGGAACCCTGTGCCACGGTGAAGTGGTGTGCCGTGTTGGCCGGGCCAATTTGTCCATGCCGATCAGCTTCAAGGTGATCTATCAACACGAGGGTTCCCACCGCGTGGGCGGTCAGTACACCGCCATTGATCAGGAAAACGCCGACCTGTTGCGGCTGCTGATCAGCAACTACCTGGCCGGGGAACTCATCGGGATGGATGATGTGCTCGATGCCATGAAGCGCGACAACTATGTAACGGCCCGCAAGGGAAAGGCGCACCCGGGAAGCCGTACCTGGCAGGACCGCCTGCGGGCGGGGCTGGTTACGCTGTGTTTTTTCCTCGCCGGTTTGCTGGCATTCGGTTTCGCGGGCTACAAGCTTTATCAACATGCCTTTCTGGTGCGCGCCAGCGAAGCCTGGATCAGCCTGCCGGGCAAGACCGTACGGATGCCGGAAAACGGCTATGTGCAATTGCTGATTCCGCCGGCCACGCAGCGCGTGGAGCGGGGGCAGCCCCTGCTGACCATTTCCTCGCGGCTGGTGGCCCGACTCAACAATGGCGTGCTGCTGGATTCGCTGGACGAAGAGCAAATTCGCTCGCTGGTGGACGCGGCGGTGTTCGAGGTAACCCTCAACAGTCCCTGCGACTGTCAGGTAACGGAACTGCTGGTCAGCGACGGCGAGTATGTCCATGACCAGACGCCACTGATGACCCTGGTGGACCCCCAGGCACCGGCCTCGGTCATTGCTCTGTTTGATGGGCCGATGTCGGCGATGCCGGTGGGGCCCGGTGACCGGGTAACCGTGCAGTATCTGGACGGCACACAGGACAGCGCCAGCGTCATCGCCCTGGTACGGGATGACGCCACCGGCAAGCTGCGCATGCAGCTTCAGCCGCAGCGTTCCTTGCCGGTCAGTGCCCAGCATCAACCTGTCAGCGTGACGGTGCATCCGGCATGGCTTCCCGTCCTGTAATGCTGTTTGTCCTGTCGTTGCTGGGCGGCTGCCAGATGCCGGCGGACACCGGCGCGGCGCGTTATATGCTGGCGCAGGGCAACACCGACGAGGCCCGCGAACAGCTACGCAAGCTGGCAGAAGCCGGTGATGCCACGGCCCAGCTCGAGTACGGCAAACTCATTGCTGCCGATGAAGGGGCCAATCCGTCCCAGGCCATGGTCTGGTACCAGCGCGCCTGGCAGCAGCAGGATTACCGCGCCGGGCCACCCAGCCTGCGCCTGTACAAACGCTACCAGGGAAGCATTGCCTTCGGAGAGGTGCGGGCCCGGCAACTACTGGCGCCACTGTATCCGCAGGAAAGCGAGCAGGACCTGCAACTGGCGCTGGATATCGCGGTGCTTTACCCCGGTGCCCCCAGTGACGCCCAATGGCAACAATGGTTGGCGCTCTATCGTCGCAGTTGCGTGATTGACTGCTTTTATGCCACCTACGCTGGCCGTTATGCCCAGCACCGTGGCGACGTGGAGCAGGCCGAACAGTGGTACCGGAAAGTGCTGCACCAGGACCCGAGGGCGGTGGAATACCTGCAGGATCTGCACTGGCAGAACGGCACTCCGGACCGCTTTGTGGCCCTGGTGCGAAACCTGGAAGGGGAGGTGTCCCTGGATGGAGCCTACTGCCTGCGCGTGGCCACCCTGATCAAGGCCAATGCCGCCGAGACCGCCCATGATCCCATGGTCATGCGCTGGCTGGAGCGTGCCGCCGACAAGGGCGAACCACTGGCGTTGCAGGAACAGCTTCGCTACATGCTGGCCTGGCCATCATTCTATTCCCATGACGCCTTTACCCGGGCCGTAGACAGGCTGATGCCCCTGGACCCGGACACCGCTACCTATTTCCGGGCCCGGGGAGACCTGCAGGAAGTCTGGTATGCCCTGCGCCCCGAAAGGGCCAGACAGGACTTGCTGACACTGGCTGACCGGGGCATGGCCCAGGCCTGGCTGCCGCTGGCCGGGCTTTACGAAAACGGTTATCTGGGCGAAGCCGACATGGAGAAGGCCGTGGATTATTACCGTCGCGCGGCCCAGGCCGGTCTGGCACAGGGGGATGCCTCCCTGGCTCGCCTGTTCGCCGCCGGCAGGGGCATTGCCCGCGACCCGATTCGTGCCTATGCCCACAAGGAAGCCAGCAAGGTGCTGCTGCCGCGTACGGCCCGTCGGGAAAGCGAGGAGAGCCTGCCGCTGCCGGCCAGCCTGCTGCCTGCCGGGCAGCAGGCCGCCGCCCGGCTGATCGCCCAACGCCAACGCTGGCTGGAGGAACAGTTTCATGTTGCTTCCTCGCCCTGACCGTCTCTGGCTGGCCGCGTTGTTGCTGTTGCCGCTGTTGCCACAGGCGGCACCGCTGCCTGAGCACGAATACGACCAGCGCCTGTATATCAGTGCCGGTGAATCGCCGGACTATCGCAAGCGTTTTCTCGACGATGAGACCGAAACCAACGGCGTGGTGCGTTATGAGCCTCGCTATCACTGGCGCAGTGATCACACCGAGTGGCACCGCTGGGATGCGGAAATTCGCGCCAAGCTACTGGTGGCAGCAGGCCGGCCCAGCAGTCTGCAAACGGATGACAATGCCCGTATCCGGGAAGACGAGCACTACGGTGAATTGCGCGATGCCTGGATTCGTCGCCGCCTGCTGTTCAGCCAGCCGGCGCTTTCCCTGGCGCTGGGTCGGCAGACCTACAAGGACGAGCAGGGGCTGCTGTGGGACTTGCCGGCGGAGAGCCTCAACCTGGCCTGGCAGGCCAGTCAGTGGCGTGGCGGTCTGGTGGTGGGTGAGCAATTGTCGGCCTGGCGTACCGACGACCCGGACCTGGACCCGCGGGATGAGTCGATCCGCCGGGTGCTGGCCAGTCTCGGTCAGCAGTGGTTGCCGGGGCACTGGTGGGACCTGAGAGTGCACTACCAGGACGACAACTCGGGCAGCCAGGCGGACCGCCCGGAGGATGTGCTGGATGTCCGCGATTTCACCGGCTACTGGGCCGGGTTGCGCCTGCAGGGGGAGGGCGGCAGCGGCCCGCGTATCGGCTATACCCTCAATGCCCTGTTCCAGGAAGGCGACAGCCAGTGGTATGGCATCAGCGGCACGGGCAACCGCCTGCTGGATGAAGACCGGGTGCAAGGCTACCTGTGGCTGGCGGAACTGTATGGCCGGGTGGACAAGGGGCGCTGGCGTCCCGCCTTCGGGGTGCGCCTGGCCAGCACGGACCGCCCGGAAAGCCATCGTGATGGTTATTTCCAGTCCCGGGTGCAGAGCAATCGGCGCCCGGGGGTAGCGGACCTGTCCACCGGCGTGCTCGGCGATCTGCTCGACTATGAAATGCACAACCTGGCCTTCTTTGCTGCCTGGTATCGCCAGCAGTTGTGGCCCCGGGCGGAACTGGAAGTGCTGGCCGGTGCCCTGCAGCGTCGGGATGCGACCCTGGCCGTGCGCAGCCCCATTCGCAACCCGCTGGTGCCTGGCGAGGAAGCGCTGGGCAGTGTGGTGAACGTGGCTCTGGGCTGGCGTTCCTTTCCGTTGGCCATCACTGAGCGGCGGCAGATGCAATTGTCCACGCGGCTGAGTTATTCCGCGTTCGACATGGGCGACGCCTATCAGCGGGGCGAACAGATTCACCAGGTGCTGCTTGTCATTGCGGGGAGGTGGTAGCCATGGTGTTCTCGTCCAACCTGTTTGTTTTTCTGTTCCTGCCGCTGTTTCTTGCGGGTTATTACCTGACCCCGGCGCGCTGGCGGAACGTGACGATTCTGCTGGGCAGCTATGTCTTTTACGCCTGGTGGCGGCCGGATTTTCTGCTGCTGTTCGTGGCGATCACCCTGTGGAACTACGGGTTTGCCCTGGCAGTTCACCGTTACCGGGGGCAACGACGTGGGTTGTACTGGCTGGCTGTTGGGGTGGCAGGGGATCTGGCGGCGCTGGGCTATTTCAAGTACGCCAATTTTGGTGTCGAAGCAATCAGTGAGCTGCTGGTGGCGGTGGGATTGAACCCGTTCTACCTGGAGACCATCATCCTGCCGCTGGGGATATCCTTCTACACCTTTCAGGCCATGGCCTACCTGGTGGATGTCTATCGGGGAGATGCCCGGCCCACGCGCAGCTTCATCAACTTTGCCGCTTTTATCGCCTTCTTTCCCCAGCTGATCGCCGGCCCCATTCTGCGCTACCGGAATCTGGAGAAGCAGTTCGAGCACCGCACCCATTCCATGGAACTGTTCTCCCTGGGCGCCAGCCGTTTTCTGCTCGGGTTTATCAAGAAGGTACTGATTGCCGACAGCATTGCCCCGGTGGCTGGCTACCTGATGGCCACACCGGAGCCGGGCTTCATCGACGGGGTCTTTGCTGTGGTGATCTCCACGCTGCAACTGTACTTCGACTTTTCCGGGTATTCCGACATGGCCATCGGCCTGGGCATGATGATGGGCTTTCGCTTCCCGGAGAACTTCAATCAGCCTTTCGTTTGCCAGAGCGTTACCGAGTTCTGGCAGCGCTGGCACATTACCCTGTCGCAGTGGTTGCGTGACTATCTCTACCGGCCCTTGAAGAAAACCCTTCACTGGCCGGTGGCGGCGGCTACCTTTACCACCCTGTCCCTGGCCGGGTTGTGGCACGGGGCGGACCTGGCGTTCCTGCTGTGGGGGGCGGCCATTGGCGCCATGATGGTGGTGGAGCGGCGGCTGGGCTGGGTGACTGGCATGTCCACACCTTATTCAGTCTGGAAGAACTATAGGGCCCTGGCGTACCTGTGGTTTATCTGGCCGCTGTTTCTCACCGGCAACATGGCGGACGCCTGGCGAATCATGGCCGGCCTGCTGGGAATGAACGGCTGGGGCAGCTTGCACAATCTGTCGCTGTGGGTCTCGCCCATGACGCTGTGCTTCTGCGCGCTGGCGTTTTTCTGGGACCGGGTCAGTGCCTTCTACAACAAGCGCTTTTACCTGGGCCTGGACAAGGGCAATGTTTTCCAGGCCGTTTCCGGCTGGCGGGTGCCGCTGCTGTGGGCCGGGTTTGTGCTGGCGGTGACCCGGCTGTCGGCGGAATCCTTTTCTCCTTTTCTGTATTTCCAGTTCTGAAGGGAGGCGCAGGCGATGGTACCCATGAAACAGGCTTCAACGGTGAATGGCTGGTTGTTTCTGCTGGCCATGGCGGCCGGCTTTGTGTCGCTGCTGCTGCCGGTGGGGCGCTTCTTTCTCAGTGAAGAGGCCGCCTGGCAGCAATTTCGTGATGGTGAGCTGGTGCGTCGGCTGGAGAGACAAGTGGATGAGGCCTTTGTGTTGAGAGAGCCTTCCATCGCACTGTGGGCAGATATGAACTTTGTCCTGTTTCGTGCCGGACGCCCGGGTGTGCTGGTGGGGGAAAATGACTGGTTGTTCAGCCGTGAAGAGTTTTATTACGACCACCGCAGTGAGCAATGGCTGGCCCGCAACCTGCCGCAGATTGAGGCGGTGGCCTGCCAGTTGCGCCGCCTCGACAAGGCGCTGCTGGTCATTCCGGTGCCGGCCAAGCGCCGGCTTTATTCCCGGTGGGCCAGCCACTCGGTCAGCGCCGGGATGGAACAACTCTACCCGCGACTGACCGCCAGCCTGACCCGGGCCGGTGTGCCCTGGCTGGATACCCTGACACTGATGGAGGTGGCCGCCCGCCATGAGCCCGTTTTCATGCGCACCGATACCCACTGGAGCCCGCATGGGGCCAGTGCCGTGGCTGAGGGGGTTGCCAGTCGGGTGCCCCTGTCGCCACAGCATGCCTACCGCACACAAAAGGTGGCCGAACAGCGCTATCAAGGCGATCTGCTGCGATATCTGCCAACCAGTGCCGGAATCGGGCCTCAGCGTGAGGAAGTACTGCCCCGTTACCAGACGGCCTCGCTGACCCCGGCCATGGATGCTGATGCCCTGCTCGGCGATGTGATGCCGTCGGTGGCTTTGGTCGGCACCAGTTACAGCGCCATGGACGAATGGCATTTCCCGGGGTTTCTGAAACAGCGCCTGGGCCAGGACGTGCTGGTCTATGCCCTGGAAGCCCAGGGGCCGTTTGCCGCCATGCGCGAGTTCCTTGCCAGCCCGGCGGCCAGGGACGAGAGGGTGCAACAGGTCCTCTGGGAGGTGCCCGAGCGGGCACTGATTCAATCAATGGAAGCGGTTGTGGAAGGGGAGCAGCATGCGTGTCTGGAGCATTATCCTGATCACCCTGCTGAGCTGGCCGGTGTGGGCAGCTCAGGACGGTAATGAAGGGCTTTATGAAATGGCGGCGCCGGCGGATTCGGCCTTTGTGCGGGTGCTCAACCTGTCCGCCGAGCAGGCCGAAGTCACCCTGGACGACTGGCGGCAGTCACTGGCGCCGGGGGCGGTGGGCGCCTACCTCTACCGGCCGGCCGGCGACGCCAGGCTTGTCATCAATGGTGAAGCCTTCGCCTATCCAGTCAGCGCCCGTTCGGTTCATACCCTGGTGTTCGACGGCCAGAGGGTCACACCTTACCGGGATACCTATTTCGACAATCGACTCAAGGCCCTGCTGGTGATGTACAACCTGGCGGACCAGTCCGCCACCCTGCAGACCGCCAACGGCGCTGTGAATGTGATCGGTCCGTTGGCTCGGCGCAGCAGTGATGAGCGGGAGATCAATGGCGTCAGGGTGGGGCTGCAGGTCCGTCTGGATGATGGTACCGCCCTGCCGCTGGAAGAGGCCGTGTTGCAGCGGGGCCGGGTCTACACGGTCGTGGTGTTGCCCGGCCAGGCCCGCCTGGAGGAAAGCCGTGTTGCCACTGCGCCCTGAAACGGTCTGCCTGTGGCTCCTGCTGGTGCTGCCGGTGGTGGCAGCGGCGCAGGAGCAGGCAGCGGCTGAGCCCGAACCCAGCCCCCAGGAGAGCCTGATGCGCGGCGCCTTCCTGCAGCCGCCATTCATCTGTGATGCCCTGGCCGACCCGGCCACCTATGCCGATGGCACCATGGCCAGTATGCGGCAATTGGTGGCGGGCAAGCGCTACTGGTATTTCCGTACCGAGGTGGATCTGCAGACGCAGTTCCCGGTCAGTGCCCGGACCCGCGAGAATGTTCGGGAACTGGTAACGCTGTTGTCCCGGCGGGGTATCCAGCTGGTGGTCATGCTCCAGCCCACCCGTGGGCTGATGCACGCCGATGAACTGATCCAGCCCTGGCGGGGCCGCTACCCGCTGTCAGCGGTCCGGGATGCCTATCTGCGCAAGGCGGAGACACTGCGAGCCCAGGGGGTGCGGGTCGCGGACATGGAGCCGGTGTTGCGTAGTGACCATGCCCGGGAATATTTCTTCCGGCGAGACCACCACTGGACCCCCTATGGGGCCGAAGTCAGCGCCCGCCAGGTCGCCAGGGTGATGCTGGCGGACCCGGGAATCGAGGCCCTTCCGCGGATGGCCTTCGAGACCCGGCCGGATATCCTGCTGCGCAAACTGGGCACGCTCAATGTGGCGGTGAGCCAGGTGTGCGGCAATGCCTATGGCTATCAGTGGGTACGCGGCAGCGTCACGGTCCCCGCCGAGGGAGCGGCCAGTGCCGATGCCCTGTTCGGGGAGGTGTCGGTGCCTTCCATCGCGCTGGTGGGCACCAGCAACTCGGACAACCGCGATGACCGCTACAAGAACTACAATTTTCACGGTTTTCTGCAGCAGTTTCTTGGCCGGGACGTGGTCAATCTGGCCATGACGGGGGGCGGAGCCACCGGGGCGCTGGAAGACTTCCTCTATTCCCCGTCCTATGCCGCCGGGCAGTTCCGTTACCTGATCTGGGAGCTGCCGGTGAATTACGCTCTGGGTGAGCCGGAGGTCTGGCGGCAGTTGCTGCCGGCCGCCGCCGGTGGTTGTGCCGACCGGCCCCGGCTGGCCCGGGGAGCGGCAACGCTGCCTGTGCCGGGGCAGGATCAACGCGTGGAAGTGCTCGCCAACGCCGGCAAGCAGCGCCAGCAGACCGCCGGCCAGGGCAGCCTGATTCTCGATTTGACCTTTTCGCACAGTGCCCTGAAGGACTTCTATGTGCTGGCCTATTATGACGACGGGCAGCGAGAAAAGGTGCGCATTCGCCGCCCGGGGCGGCTGGATACCGGCCGCTTCACCCTGCGTTTGGACCCGCCAGGTAACGGTAGCCACCTGTTGTCCGTCCTGCTGCAGCCGAAGCAGCCACTGGCCACGCCCCTGACGGTGGAGAGTGCCCTGTGCGATTACTGAAGGGGGTCCTGCTTGTGCTGCTGGCCGGTAGTGCCCACGGCAAGCTGGTCCCCCTGTTTGATGCACAGGAGCCGGTTGCCGGTCCCGCGGATCAACGGGGTCTGCAACTGTGCCGGGCCAGGCTGGCTGGCTTTCCTCCCTATGCCGGTGAGCTGCGAATGCCCAGCAAGTATGACCAGGGGCGGGCCAGCAAGGATGTGCTGGACGCGCAGGTAGCCCGGACCTATCGCCGGCAGGTGGATGCCATTTATGACTACCTGGCCCTGCTGGGAAAGATCACCGAACAGATGCGCAGCGATGACGCTGGTCGCCGGGCGGCGGCGCGGGACTGCTTCACCCTGGCCCTGGCTCCCTGGGCGCGGGCGCA
>JAKSCQ010000315.1 GCA_022360555.1 Pseudomonadales bacterium | reverse complement strand
CTACCTGAAAAAACGCTTGTTTTAATGCACGAAACCGTCGAATTATCTGAGCAAGCTCGCGGATATTATGAGCGTCTCACCTCGCCTGATGGCATTTTCTCCCCCAACGCAACCTTCGGACGACTTGCGCGCAAAACCAATATCGAAGTCACCCAATACGCAGCCCGCACCGATCTCGCAGACCGCGTTGACTTGCCTATCCAGCAGTTAGTCCCATTCGATCAGGATGCAAAATCTGCTATCCACCAGTTAGGCGAACTCGCTACGGCCGACAACAATACAGTCAACGTTCTTTGCCGAAAACAAGCCGAAGCCGACCGCCTTGCAGAACTCACTCAAGAACTCATCCCCGATCATGCAGATTCAATCCGCATTTCCCTCGGCGCTTTGCACCGCGGCTTCACATGGTCGCAAACCGATGAACTTATCCGCTCCGATGCCCTCGATACCACCCAAACTAAAACGCGTAGATTAACCAAAGCACGCAAGCACAAACTTGCCGCTCAGCAATCAAGCCAAACCCTGCATCTCATTCCTCACCATGAACTTTTCCATCGCTACGCCGTTGGCTTTTTCTGTCATTTGCAACATAATTGGCGATTGTTCGGCTGATGGATTTTCAGGAACAGCAGGCGTATTACCTTGGTTGCCACCCCAAGCAGGCTGATTACCTGCAGCCGGTGCTTGACCGCCTTGATTTTGGCTTGCACCAGGATCATTGCCTTGCATATCTTTGTAGCCTTTAATAGCATTTTGCTTGCTACCGTCTTGACCATTTTGAACAGCGATTTTTACTTGCAACGGAATGTTATGCAATTGCGAAGTGTCGCTAACTTGAAATACGCCTACGCAATGACAAATTGCAGATAACTGCTTTTGCGCAATTTCAACAGCTTGGGCGTTATTGTTTTGAACATTAAGCCGTTCCCAAACTTTGCGCCCTTGGTGTTCACCATCCATTACAGTAAACACTAGTTCTAAATATGCGCCCGCGTTATCTTTTGTGGGCTTCATTTCCGAACTAGTAATTGCCATGTTATACCAGTTGTCAGGCAACGGGACCATTGCAGTAGCTGGCTCGTGCTCTTGGGCATTAAATCAAAAACTTACCATTTTCTTTCCTTT
>JAKSCQ010000280.1 GCA_022360555.1 Pseudomonadales bacterium | reverse complement strand
GGGTGTTTGCTACCCGTAACATATTGAATTTAGGGCAGAATTCCATGAAGACCTACAGCGCAAAACCGGAAAGCGTAAAGCGCGACTGGTATGTGGTAGACGCCTCCGGCAAAACGCTGGGTCGGTTGGCCACCGAAGTTGCCAACCGTCTGCGCGGTAAACACAAGCCGGAGTACACTCCACATGTCGATACCGGTGATTACATTGTCGTAATCAATGCCGAAAAAGTGGCCGTTACCGGTAACAAGGCTAACGACAAGATGTACTACCGTCACACCGGTTATCCGGGTGGCCTGAAAGATACCAACTTCTCCACTCTCCAGGCCGAAAAGCCCGAGATGATCATCGAGAAGGCGGTAAAGGGCATGCTGCCGCGTAACCCGCTGGGCCGCGACATGTACCGCAAACTGAAAGTCTACGCTGGCGCCGAGCATCCGCATACTGCTCAGCAGCCGCAGCAGCTGGAAATCTAAGGGGTTTGACGATGGCAACTGTAGAAACCAACTACGGCACCGGTCGCCGCAAGACCTCTGCTGCTCGCGTTTTCCTGCGTCCGGGTAGCGGCAATATCACCATCAATGGTCGTCCGCTGGACATCTACTTCGGCCGCAAGACCAACCAGATGGTCGTGCGTCAGCCGCTGGAGCTGGTGGAAGCCACTGACAAGTTCGACGTTCTCGTTACCGTAAGCGGTGGCGGCAACAACGGTCAGGCTGGTGCGATCCGTCATGGCATTACCCGTGCCCTGATGGAGTACGACGGTGAGCTGCGCGGTCAGCTGCGTCGTGCCGGTTACGTGACCCGTGATGCCCGTGAAGTTGAGCGTAAGAAAGTGGGTCTGCGCAAGGCGCGTCGTCGTCCGCAGTTCTCCAAGCGTTAAGCTTCCGGATCACAAGTTCACAAAAAAGCCCAGCAATGCTGGGCTTTTTTGTGTTCAAATCAGGTGTTTAGCGGCTTCGACCGGGGAATAACCGGTTGTCAGGTGTGGGCTTTTTCTTTACCATTTGCGCCGCCTTACTCCGCCCGTAGTGCGTGGATAAGCCTCGTGCCTCGGACAAACCCCGAGCGTGGGATCTAAGGGGAGAACAACTCAATGAGCAACGACGGCGTAAACAGCAGCCGCCGCACTTTTCTGATCGGCTTGACCTCGGCCATTGGTGCCGCTGGTGCGGTTGGCGCGGCTGTTCCTTTTGTTAAATCATGGCAGCCCAGTGCCAAGGCCGAAAATGCCGGCGCACCGGTGACCGTGGATGTCAGCAAGCTGGAGCCCGGTCAGCGAGTCGTGGAAGAGTGGCGAGGCCAGCCCGTCTGGGTGGTGCGTCGCACGGACGACATGCTGAGCACTCTGCCCAAGGTTGAAGATATGCTGCGCGACCCGGCATCCGAAGCCGATCAGCAGCCGGCATACGCAAAGAATGAATGGCGCTCCATCAAGAAAGAGCTGCTGGTACTGATCGGTACCTGCACCCACCTGGGTTGTTCGCCGTTGTTCGAAGACCAGCCTACCGTGGAGCTGGAGCATGGCGGGTTCTTCTGCCCTTGCCATGGTTCCAAATTTGATCTGGCCGGTCGCGTCTACAAGAGCGTGCCCGCACCCACCAACCTGGTGGTACCGCCGCACTCGTACCTGAGTGACAGCGTTATCATCGTGGGCTCTGAAGAAGGGGAGACCGAGGCATGATGGGAATGGTGAATCGTGTTGTCGACTGGGTAGATGCCCGTCTGCCCGTGGTGGACGCTTACAAGCGCCACATGTCCGAATATTACGCCCCGAAGAACTTCAACTTCTGGTACTACTTCGGTGTGCTGTCCCTGGTGGTTCTGATCAACCAGTTGCTTACCGGCATCTGGCTGACCATGTTCTACTCTCCCAGCGATGCTTTCGCCTCCGTGGAGTACATCATGCGTGATGTGCAGTGGGGCTGGCTGATCCGCTACATGCACGCGGTAGGGGCTTCCGCCTTCTTTGCCGTTGTCTATATCCACATGTTCCGGGGCCTGATGTATGGCTCCTACAAGCCGCCGCGCGAGCTGGTGTGGATTTTCGGCATGCTGATTTACCTGGCCCTGATGGCTGAAGGCTTCCTGGGCTATGTGCTGCCCTGGGGCAACATGTCCTACTGGGGGGCCCAGGTAATCATTTCCCTGGCCGGTGCCATTCCCTTTGACCTGCTGCCGTTTATCAACGCCTCCGAGGCGAAGGAAATCGGCGAAGGGCTGACCACCTGGGTGCGTGGTGACTACCTGCTGTCCACTGCGACGGTGAACAAGTTCTTTGCCCTGCACGTGGTGGCGATTCCGATCGTGCTGCTGGCTCTGGTAGTGCTGCATATCCTGGCGCTGCACGAGGTGGGTTCAAACAACCCTGACGGCGTGGAAATCAAGCAGAACAAGGACGAGAACGGTGTCCCGGTTGATGGCATTCCGTTCCACCCCTACTACACCGTGAAGGACCTGCCGGGCGTGATCGTCTTCCTGATGATCTTTGCCGTGGTGATCTTCTTCTTCCCGGATGGTGGCGGTTACCTGCTGGAAAAACCGAACTTCGAGCCGGCCAACCCGCTCAAGACCCCGGACCACATTGCTCCTGTCTGGTACTACGGCCCGTACTACGCCATGCTGCGTGCCACAACCATTGACTGGATCATGTCCTCCAAGGCCTGGGGCCTAGTGGCCATGGGTGGTGCCATCGTGATCCTGTTCGTGATCCCGTGGCTCGACCGTCACCCGGTCAAGTCCATCCGCTACCGCGGCTGGCTGAGCAAGTTGTTCATGGCGATCTTCGTGGTGGACTTCCTGATCCTGGGCTATCTGGGGACGCAGCCGGCCACTCCCGGCAAGACAACCATCGCCCAGATCGGCACGATCTACTACTTCAGCTACTTCCTGCTGGTCATGCCGTTTATCCATAAATTCGAGAAGTCCAAGCCGGTTCCGGAACGGGTAACGGGGGGTCACTGATGAAGAAACTTGCAGCCATTCTGTTCAGCTGCCTGCCATTGGTCGCCTTCGCGGCCGGTGGTGGCAAGAGTGAGTACGAAGTACCGGCACCGGTCAACCTGCAGGACAAGGTAAGCCTGCAGAATGGTGCCAAGCTGTTCGTTAACTACTGCATGGGCTGTCATAGCCTCGAGTATATGCGCTACAGTCGCATGGCCGAGGATCTGGAGATCCCGGAAGAGCTGGTGATGGAGCATCTGAACTTCACCACTGACAAGTTCGGTGACCAGATGCAGAACGCCATGCCGGCGGAGGATGCCAAGAAGTGGTTCGGCAACCCGCCGCCGGATCTGACCATGGTGACCCGTTCCCGTTCGGAAGATTGGGTATACTCTTACCTGATCAATTTCTACGAGGATGAGTCCCGTCCGTTCGGCTACAACAACCGTATCTTCCCGAGTGTGGGCATGCCCCATGTGATGGCAGGTATGGAGAAGGAGCTGGGCGAAGACGAATTCAAGCAGGCCATGGGGGACATCACCAACTTCCTGGCGTACACCGCGGAGCCGGTCCGGCCACTGCGTGAGCGTTTGGGGGTCTATGTGCTGGTGTTCCTGGGAATTCTGTTTATCCCGGCCTACCTGCTCAAGAAGGAATACTGGAAAGACGTACACTGATGGAGAGCCGCTGAGCGGCCCCTGTTGTACACTGTCCAGCGTTGAACAGGGTACCCGCGAAGGCGGTTACCCTGTTTCTGTTATAGATATTTAGTGCGGAGATGACTCGACAATGGGTGTGGTGACCAAGCGTTCTTCAATGACTTTCTTCTCTTCCCCGGAAGATCATTACAGTCACCGTGTGCGTATTGTGCTCGCGGAAAAGGGGGTCACGGTGGACATTGTTGATGTGGACAGCAACAACAAGCCGGAAGACCTGGCGTCGCTGAACCCCTATAACGAGGTTCCCACCCTGGTGGACCGTGAGCTGAACCTGTACCAGTCCACGGTGATCATGGAGTATCTGGACGAGCGTTTCCCGCATCCGCCGTTGCTGCCGGTGTACCCGGTAGCCCGCGCCCAGAGCCGCCTGCTGATTCACCGGGTCGAGCGCGACTGGTGTGGTCATGTGGATGCGATTCTGGCCGGCGAAGAGAAGGAAGCCAGCCTGAACAAGCGCCGCAAGGAGCTGCGCGAAGCAATTCTCGCCTGTGCGCCCATCTTCAGTGAGCTGCCTTACTTCATGAGCGAAGAGTTCACCCTGGTAGACTGTGTGGTCGCCCCGATCCTGTGGCGGCTGCCGGCCATGGGCATCGAACTGCCGGCCAAGCAGGCGAAGCCGCTGCTGGACTACGCCGAGCGCATGTTCGACCGTGATGCCTTCCAGGCCAGCCTGACCGATGCCGAGCGCGAACTGCGCAACCCGCTCTGATGTCTGAGATGACCTCCAATCGCCCGTATCTGATACGGGCGATCCACGAATCGATCTGTGATAACGGGTTGACGACCCATCTGGCCGTCAATGCCGGTTATCCTGGCGTGGAGGTGCCGCAGGATTTTGTTCAGGACGGCCAGATCGTGCTGAATATTGCCCCGCGGGCGGTAACCAACTTCGTCGCCGGCAACGAGGAAATTGCCTTTTCTGCTCGCTTTGGCGGGGTCCCCATGTCCATCCGGGTACCGATTAACGCGGTAGTGGCCATCTTTGCCCGCGAAAATGGCCAGGGCATGGCTTTCGACCCGGTTGAACCTCCTCCGGAACCGACCCCGCCGCAACCGGACAAGGATGAGCCGAAAGGGAAGGGCAGCCATTTGAAAGTGGTTAAGTGAGTTGACAGTGGACAGTTGAAAGTTGACAGCGTCGCGGGCTGGCGCTGTTTGCATTGCAACGCAAGAGGCCGCGCTGAAAATTTGGCGCGGCCTCTTGCGTTGCAGAACCTGAGAATCTTTTTCGCGTAGCTGTCAACTTAATCGATATACTCAATAATCTTCACGATCTTCTGCACGCCATAGACTTCCTGCACCTGCTCGACCACGGCATCCGCTTCCTCACGGGTTAGCAGGCCCATCAGATAGACCACGCCGTTTTCCGTTACCACCTTGGTGCGCCAGCCCGGGGCATCGCTGTTGACCAGTAACCGGCTTTTGACCTTGCTGGTCAACCAGGTGTCATTGGTGCGTGCCAGGAAGGAACTGCCGCCGATGATCTGTAGTTCGTTGTGAACGTGGCGAACATGGCGGACCTGGCTGGCGATATTGCCGGCCTGGGTTTTCAGCTCTTCGCTGGCAACTTGCCCGGCCAGCAGCACATTGCCGTTGTAGCTGACGACCACGATGCGGGATTCATCCAGTTCTTCGCTGGCCCGGGCCAGATTGACGGAAACCTTGCGCTCGATGTTGCCGTCTTCCACAAAGGCGCCGAAGGTGCGCGAACCATGGTCCTGATCTGTGGGCTGGTCGGACAGGTTCTTGGTGAGGGATGCGCAGCCACTGAGGAGCGCAAGACTCATCAGGACAACAACCGGGAATGTCCTATGGGGCATGTGCTTACTGGCCTCCAAACAACTGTTGGTCGATATAATCACACAGCGAGTGGATGACAAGCAGGTGAACTTCCTGGATGCGAGCCGTGGACGTGGCCGGGACGCGAATCTCGATATCGTCAGGGCCGTACAGGTTGACCATCTCGCCACCTTCCTTGCCGGTCATGGCGACCACACGCATTTCCCGGTCGTGAGCGGCCTGAATGGCCTGGATCACATTGGCGGAATTGCCGCTGGTGGAAATGGCCAGCAGGATATCGCCACTACTGCCCAGGGCGCGCACCTGTTTGGAAAAGATCTCGTTGTAGCTGTAGTCGTTGGCAATGGAGGTGAGGGTGGACGAGTCCGTCGTCAGCGCCACGGCCGGCAGGGCCGGACGCTCCATTTCGAAACGGTTGAGCAGCTCCGAGGAAAAATGCTGGGCGTCACCGGCGGAGCCGCCGTTGCCGCAGGTGAGGATCTTGCCGCCATTGAGGAGGCATTCCACCATGGCCTGACCGGCTGCTTCGATGACGGTGGGCAGGACTTCGCCGGCCTTCGCCTTGGTTTCAATGCTTTCGGCAAACAGTTGCCGGATACGGTCCACGCTCATAAAAACCTCTTGTTATCTACGGCGTTTGGCACAGCTTATTCACTGTAAAACGCGTTTTGTATCCATTGATAACGGACAGTGCCGTCATTATCCGGTTCCATGCCCAGAACATCAAAGCGGCAGGGGCGCTCGTGATGCTGACTGTGACTGGCCAGGAAGTGCTGGGCGGCCCGGATCAGGCGTTGTTGCTTGTGATGGTCCACGGAGGCCAGGGCGCCGCCATGGCTGCGGTGCTGGCGCCAGCGAACCTCGGTGAACACCAGGGTATCGCCATCCAGCATGACCAGATCGATCTCGCCCTGCCGGTAGCGGACATTGCGTTCCAGCAGGGTCAGCCCCCGGTCCTGCAGCCAGCGTGCGGCCAGCTGTTCCGCCCGTTTGCCGGTGTCGCGGTTACGGCGTAGCAGCGGCACGGGAAGGCTTGTTCATGTCGGGGCTGGTGATCTGTGGCAGGGCTCTGGCTTCGCCATTAATGAAGACGGCCCAGTTCAGCTCACGGATAATACGATGATCGTCCATGCTCAGGCGACCGGTCACGCCGGGCAGTTCGCTGGAGGGCAGGGCGTTGAGCAGGTAGAGCCGTCCCTGCAGGCGATAGGCGTCGATGCCCATGGCAAACAGGCGTTCGTAGCGGTCGTGCCCCTCCGGCCACTGTTCGCTGGCCAGACGGTGCAACTCGGTGTCGTCGCTGCCCAGGATCCAGGGCATGTCCACAAAGCGGATGCCGTTGAGGTCCTGGTCCCGGCGGGGGTTGGGTTTGCCGCTGTAGATCAGGGCGGTGGAGTACACCGGCAAGTCCTTGGCGTAATGGAAATTCAGGGCCGGTTTCACCTGACGCCCCTGATTGGGATTGGCAATCAGGAACAGAAAGCCCATGTCCTGTCGGCGGCGGGGCTGGATATCCATTTTCAGATTGGTGAAGCGGCTGACATCTTTGCCGCGCTGCTGGCTCTGGGCCACCAGCAGCAGCTCCTTCACGGTGTCACCGATGCTGGGGCCTTCCTGGTAGGTGCGGGTCACCGTGACCGTGCCGCCCAGGGATTGCCACTGGTCGGCGAAGGCCTGAGCCACGCGGGCCCCCCATTCCCCTTCCGGGTAAAGGATGCCGGCCTGGCTGGCGCCTTCACGGGCGCCTTGGCGGGCAATCTGGCGGGCTTCGTCTTCCGGCGCCAGACCGAACTGGAAGAAATTGTCCGGCACCGATTCCGCCTCGATATAATTCAGGGCCAGGGTGGTCACCGGCAGGGTGCCCTGGCCGGCGATAGTGGCTGCCTTGTCCTTGGCTAGCGGCCCCAGCACGAAATCGGCGCCATCGCTGATGGCTTGCTGGTACACCGTCAGGATGTCATCGCCACCGGAATCGTAGAAACGCAGAGTCGGGGTGCGGCTATTGGTCTTGTGCTGATGGTAGGCGGTCATGATGCCTTCCTGCAGGGCCTTGCCGGCGTTCTGCAGCGTGCCGGTGGTGGGCAGCAGCACTGCCACTTGGCTGGGGCGATGACTGGCGGCTTCTTCCAGGGCATCCATCATGGCCGGTACATCCTCGACGGCCGGGTGGGTGCGCCACTGGGCGCTCCACTGGTTCAGCCGGTTTACCTGGGCGTCCAGGTCCGCAATGGGGTCGCGGTAGAGCTGGGCCAGGCTCAGCCAGCCGAGCAGGTCGCCGCTACTGGTGTCGATGGCGTCGGCCAACTCGGTGTTGGGGAGCTGCATCAGCAATTGCCAGATCATGTCGTGGTTGTACCGCTGATCGTCTTGGTCGAGCAGCGGGTGCGCAGCAACCCGTTGTTGAAGACTGCCCAGCAGATCGCCGTTCATGGCCAGAGCGTCGGCGCGCAACAAATCGAGCGTGGCTTGCTGGTTGGCGGGATACTGGAGGATGTCATTCTGGAAACGATCAAGCAGGGCCAGGGCATCGTCGGCCTGCTGCTGGCCGAGGTAGGCGTGCCCGCTTAGCAGAATCCAGCGATAGCGCTGCTCATTGTTCATGGACTGGGGGTTGAGGTCGTTCAGCAGTTGGCCGGCATCTTCGGCCCGCTCGGCTGACAGGTACTCGGAGGCCCATTGCAGGGCAGTGTCGATACGCTGCGAGTCGTCCATCATGGACAGTTTGCTTCTCGCCGCGGACAGCGAAGCCGGCGCGGCTTCCATGCCTCTGGCAGCGGGTTGTTCGTAGGGCCGGGTCGGGGAAGAGGGGGTTGTGGAACACCCGGCGATTACTGCGGCTACCACGATGGCGGCCAAATGAGCCTTTCTAAATTCCATGGCGAGAGGTTCGTATTACCAGAATGGAGCGGCTATTGTAGGCGCTTCGGCAAGGGGTCACCAGCAGACCCGGGTGAGGAACGGTTACATTTATGAACTCTGTCTTGTATGTGGTAAGTACTCCCATCGGTCATCTTGACGATATCAGTCGTCGTGCTGTTGCCGTATTGGAGCAGGTGGACTGGATTGCTGCGGAGGACACCCGGCACAGCCAGCGCATGCTGGAATCGCTGGGCATTCGCAATCGTCTGATCAGTTGCCATGACCATAATGAAAGCCAGCGCAGTGATGAGTTAGTAGCGCGCCTGCAAGGGGGGGAGCAGGGCGCACTGATCAGTGATGCGGGCACGCCCCTGGTCAGCGACCCGGGATACCGGCTGGTGCGGGCCTGCCAGGAGGCCGGCATTCAGGTGGTGCCAGTGCCGGGGGCATCGGCTTTGCTGGCGGCACTGGCAGCCGCCGGACAGCCGTCGGACCGTTTTGTGTTTGAGGGCTTTGTGCCTGCCAAGGGCGCCCCCAGACAGAAAGCCATTGAGTCCCTGGCGGCCCAGCCGGTCACCAGCATTATCTATGAGGCGCCGCACCGGGTGTTGTCCTTTCTGGAAGCGCTGAAAGTACAGGTTGCAAAAGATCGTGAAATCACCCTGTGCCGGGAGCTGACCAAACAGTTCGAAACCATCCGGCGCGGCCCGGTGGCGGAGATCTGCGACTGGGTGGCGTCGGATGCCAACCAGCAACGGGGCGAACTGGTGCTGGTGCTGTCGCCGGCTGCCCGGGAGGCCGGCTGGAGCGAACGGGACCAGGCCCTGGCCAAGTCCCTGCTGGCGGAACTGCCTATGTCCCGGGCCGCCAAGGTCCTGGCGGCCCATACGGGGATGAAGCGGCAGGAGGTGTATGGGCTGTTAGAGGCAATGAATAATTAATAGTTAATAATGAATAACTTGGGATCCTGCCTGGTCGCTTTTTAGGCACAAGAGGCCGTGCTCAACTTTGGGGCGCGGCCTCTTGCGTTTCAAGATCAGAAAACCTGGTCCGCGCAGCTATTAATTATTCACTATTAATTATTAACTGGTTAGACTCCGCCCCGGATCGGTCAGACAGTCGCTGGCGGCGATGCTTTTCAAGGATTGTCGCTGGAGGAAAGTCCGGGCTCCGCAGGGCAGGGTGCCAGGTAACGCCTGGGGGCCACACTGGCGACGGTGTGGCTACGGCCAGTGCCGCAGAAAATATACCGCCTGCTTTCTCTTCTGGAGGGAGCCGGTAAGGGTGAAAAGGTGCGGTAAGAGCGCACCGCGCCGCTGGTAACAGCGGTGGCAGGGTAAACCCCACCCGGAGCAAGACCAAATAGGGATCCTGTGGCGTGGCCCGCGCTGGATCCGGGTAGGTTGCTAGAGACTGGTGGCGACGCCAGTCCCAGATGAATGGCTGTCCACGACAGAACCCGGCTTATCGACCGATCCTTTTTTCTCCAGCCATCCTGATTGCTTGATCTGGGTCAGGGTGGTGATCTCGCTGGCCCTGCTAGTCTCCGTGCACCGTTCAATGACCCGGAGTCTGGTATGGCGCAGGTGGATACGCTCTTCCACGATAACGATCACGAAGTATTGCGCTTTGCCGATCTGGTGGTGGGCGAGGGAGTGCAGGCCAACCAGTTCTGCATTCGCCACGGGGATCGCGCCGCACTGATCGATCCCGGTGGTGATCTGACCTACACGCCGCTGACCATCGCGCTCAGTCGTCGCGTGAACCTGAACGGTCTGGATTACATCCTGGCCTCCCACCAGGACCCGGACATCATTGCTTCCCTGCCGCGCTGGCTGATGCATACCCGCTGTCAGGTGGTGGTCAGCCGTTTGTGGTCGCGGTTCCTGCCGCATCTGGCATCGTCCTATGTCACCGGCAAGATGGGCGAGCAGCTCCAGTCACGGATTCTCGGTATTGGCGATGAGGGCAGGGTCTTGCCCTTTGCCGGGACAGAGCTGTGGATCCTGCCGGCCCATTTTCTGCATTCGGTGGGCAATTTCAGTTTCTACGACCCGGTCAGCGGCATCCTGTTTTCCGGCGATGTGGGGGCGTCGCTGGGCGGGGAGGAGGGCGAAGTGCGCAATTTTGCCGACCACCTGCACAGCATGGTGGGCTTCCATCGCCGCTATATGGCCAGTAACCGGGCGTGCCGACTGTGGGTAGCCATGGTGCGTGACCTGGCGCCACGCATGATTGTGCCTCAGCACGGCGGCTACTTTGTCGGGGACCAGGTGGCACGGTTTCTGAACTGGCTGGCCGCTCTGGAATGCGGGGTGGATCTGCTGGATAGCTCGAATTTTCGGCTGCCGCCCCGGGATTGGGGCATGTAATGCGTTTTTGGTCTTTTAGTTAACGTTAGTAATAACTAATTTGTCTAACACTTAAAGTGGTTTCTCACCTGCACGCCCCAGCCCGCTGATTCATCTCGAAACTCCTCCCGTCCGTCGCGTCCCCGCCTTTCTGTGAACTGGCTAACAGCCTGATTTATCTAGGAATTCTTTTACGTTTGCCTGGTTCTCTCTGCTTGACTTGCACTTTGCAGTAGCCATAGAGTGTCCCAATGTGGTGAAAAGTGGGAAAAAGTGGGAAATTTCGATCGGCAAGTGTCGTGAAGTGGGGCTCGAGCCTCCGGAAGGAACCGCATAACCAAGCGCAAGAGGACGGCCAGTGTTTACTGGGAGCACATCACTCAATCTGGATGCCAAGGGGCGGCTTACCATGCCGACCCGGTACCGTGCGTCGTTGAACGACGCCTGCGGTGGCCAGCTTGTGCTCACCCTGCACCCTTTTGACGACTGTCTGGCGCTTTACCCACGCGACGAATTCATGGACACAGCCCGCAAGCTGTCCGCCCAGCGTGATTCAAGCCCGGAAGTGCGTCGGCTCAAACGCCGGTTTCTGGGGCAGGCCGCCGAGATCGATATGGACGGCAATGGCCGTCTGCTGGTGCCGCCAGAGCTGCGTGCCGCCATCGGCCTGGAAAAGCACGCCATGCTGATCGGGCAGTTGCACCGTTTTGAAATCTGGAAAGAGGAAAGCTGGTCGGAAGTGGACGGCACCCTGGATCCGGAAGCGCTTCCGGAAAGTGTGCAGGAGCTGTCGTTCTGATGACGACCGGGAAATTGCAGTACGAACACCAGCCGGTCCTGCTGGAAGAGGTACTGGATATGTGGTTCAGCCGCAGCGATGGCTTTTATGTGGATGGCACCTTCGGGCGAGGGGGCCACAGCCGTGCGCTGCTGGAGAAACTGGATGACAGCGGTCGCCTGGCCGGGATCGACCGGGATCCCCAGGCTATTGCTGTGGGCGAGCAGTTGGCATCGGAAGACAGCCGTTTCCGGATTGTGGCCGACCGCTTTGATTGCCTGCCGGACCTGGTTGCTGAAGAAGGCCGCCCCATCGACGGGCTGCTACTGGACCTGGGCGTGTCATCGCCCCAGTTGGACGATGCCGGGCGTGGCTTCAGTTTTTTGCGCGATGGTCCGCTGGACATGCGCATGGACCCCACCAGTGGCGAGAGTGCCGCTGACTGGCTGGCCCGGGCCGACGAAAAAGCGATCGCGGATGTGCTTTATCGCTACGGTGAAGAGCGCAAATCCCGCCGGATTGCCCGGCGCATCTGCGAGATGCGCAAGGAGCAGCCGATTACCCGCACCAAGCAACTTGCCGACCTGATCGAGTCGGCGCTGGGGCGGGGGGAGCCGGGCAAGCACCCGGCCACGCGCAGCTTTCAGGCGCTGAGGATACATATAAACGGGGAACTGGATGCGCTCACCAAAGTGCTGGATCAGTCCCTGGAGACGCTCGCCATCGGCGGGCGTCTCGCCATTATCAGCTTCCATTCTCTGGAAGACCGGATGGTGAAACTGTTCATTCGTGACCACTCCGGCCGGGCTCCCAAGGGGCGCGGCGGCCTGCCGTTGACGGAGGAAATGCCGCAACGGCTGGAACCGCTGGGCAAGGCTATTCGCGCCGGCAAGGATGAGCTGAAAGTGAACGTTCGCTCGCGCAGCGCAGTGCTGCGTGTGGCAGAGAAGGTGGCGTAATGACCGCCCCCTGGACGATCCGGTTATTGGTGGTGCTGGTCACCATCTCCGCACTGGCGGTGAGCTACAGCGTCCACGAGGCGCGCCGGCTCACCGATGAAAGTCAGAAACTGCAACAGCAGCAGACCCGGCTGGAAAGCCAGTGGAGTCAGTTGCTGCTGGAACACAGCACCTGGGGCAGTTACGCCCGGGTGGAGCGCCTGGCACGGGAAAAGCTGGGCATGAAGTTACCCAAGACCGATGAGAGAGTGCTGATTCGGCCATGAAGAAGCAGGCCCGCAAGACACGGCAACCCAACCACCGGATGCGCTGGCGCTTTGTGCTAGGGTTCTGGGCGGTGTGTGCCTGTCTGTTGGTGGTGCGGGCCGTGGATCTGCAGGTCCTGCAGCATGATTTTCTGGCCCATCAGGGCGATATCCGCAACCTGCGCGTGGAGCCACTGGCGGCTCACCGTGGCGTGATTCGCGACCGTGCCGGCCGTCCCCTGGCGGTCAGCACACCGGTGGTCACCCTGTGGGCGAACCCCCGTGAAGCCCTGGAAAATCAGCAGGACTGGGTACGCCTGGCGGGCAACCCGGTGATCAGCCAGAAAGCCTTTGCCAGCAAGGTGCGTCGTCATGAAGCGCGCGAATTCGTGTACCTGGAGCGTGGCCTGGCGCCGGAAGCGGCACAGGCGGTGCTGGACCTGAATATTCCGGGCATCCACTCGCTTACCGAGTACCGCCGCTATTATCCCGCCGGTGAAGTCACCAGCCATGTGGTCGGGTTTACCAATATCGATGACCAGGGGCAGGAAGGTGTCGAGCTGGTCATGGACGAACACCTGGCGGGCCATTCCGGTCGCAAGAAGGTGGTGCGTGATCTGCTGGGTCGTGTCATCCAGGATATCGAGGTACTGGAACCGGCCGAGCCCGGCGAGGATGTCACCCTCAGCATCGATCTGCGCCTGCAGTACCTGGCCTACCGGGAGCTGCTGACGGCGGTGCAGAAATACAAGGCCCGCGGTGGCAGTGCCGTGGTGGTGGATGTGCGCACCGGTGAGGTGCTGGCCATGGTCAACCAGCCGGCCTATAACCCCAACAACCGGGGTAATCTGGATACCGCCGCGCTGCGCAACCGCGCAGTGACCGACCTGTTCGAGCCGGGCTCCACCATGAAGCCCTTTACCGTGGCGGCGGCGTTGGAAATGGGCATGGTCACGCCTGCCACCACCATCAACACCCACCCGGGCACCCTGCGGGTAGGCAGCAAGACCATCCGTGATCATCGCGACTATGGGGTGATCGACATCACCACCGTGCTGACCAAGAGTTCCAACGTGGGCACCAGCAAGCTGGCCCTAGCCATGGACCCGCTGGCACTGCCGGGCTACCTGGAACGGTTCGGCTTTGGCCAGGCCACTGCCATCGACTTTCCCGGCGAGAGCGACGGGTTGCTGCCGCTGCGCAGCCACTGGCGCGACGTGGAGCGGGCCGCGCTGTCTTATGGCTATGGCCTTAGCGTTTCCGCCGTGCAGTTGGCACAGGCCTATGCCGTTGTCGCCAATGAGGGCGTGAAGGTACCGCTGACCCTGAAAAAAGTGGAAGAGCCGCCGCAAGGTGAGCAGGTAATCGGCAAGACCACGTCCCGCCAGTTGGTACAGATGCTGGAAACCGTGGTTAGCCGGGTGGGCACCGCCCGCCGTGCCCAGGTGCCTGGCTACCAGGTGGCCGGCAAGACCGGCACCGTGCACAAGATTGTGGATGGCGGCTATGCCGACGACAGCTACATCGGCCTGTTTGCCGGCCTGGCGCCGGCCACGGACCCGCGCATTGTCACCATCGTGGTGATTGATGACCCCAGAGGTGATGCCTATTACGGTGGCCTGGTGGCGGCACCGGCGTTTTCCAACATCATGAGTGGCGTGTTGCGCACCCTGCATGTGCCGCCTGACAAACCCGAAGGCCTGTTGGCCGGCGGGCCGGAAGCGGAGGACCGTTCATGATGCGCCTCCAGCAACTGCTTCCCAGCCAGAACTTGCCTGCCCCGGTGGCAGGTGTTGTCGTTTCTGGGCTGCAGCTCGACAGCCGTCGCGTGCAGCCGGGTGAAGCCTTCGTGGCGGTGCCCGGTGTCAGCAGCGATGGCCGGCAATTTGTGGCCCAGGCTGTGGCTGCCGGTGCTGCGGCGGTGCTGGCGGATGCCGAGCAGTTTTCGGTCAGTTACGAACAACAGGTTCCCCGGGTGAATCTGCCGGGGCTGGCCGGGCAGGTGGGTGACCTGGCGGCTCGCTGGTATGGCCATCCGGGCAGCCAGATGCAGATTACCGGAGTCACCGGCACCAACGGCAAGACCAGTATTACCTGGTTCCTGCGCGATGCGCTTAACGCCCTGGGGCACCGCTGTGCGCTGGTGGGTACGTTGGGGCTGGGGTTCAAGGGCGAAGAACAGACCACCGGTCATACCACGCCGGACCCGATCACCCTGCAGGCCGGTTTGGCGGCAGTGCGCGATGCCGGGGCCGACAGCGTTGCCATGGAGGTGTCTTCCCACGCTCTGGATCAGCAGCGGTTGGGCAGCACTCCGGTGCCGGTGGCGGTGTTCAGCAATTTGAGCCGTGACCACCTGGACTATCACGGCGACATGGAGTCCTACCTGGCCGCCAAGTCCGCCCTGTTCACCCGCGAAGGGGTGCAACTGGCCGTGATCAACTGTGACGACTCGGCCGCCTGTTCCCTGTTTGGCTGCTTGGCCGACGGGGTACGCTGCGTCACCTTCGGCAGCCAGGAAGGGGCGACCGTGCGCTGTCAATCGGTGGCCTTTACCGCCACCGGTATGGAAGCCGAGCTGTCCGTGGGCGGTGCGGCGGTGGCGGTGCAGTTGCCCCTGTTTGGCCATTTCAATCTCAGCAATGTGATGGCCGTCGCCGCCATCCTGCATGGTCAGGGGGTGGCCGGCGATGCCCTGCGCGAGGCGCTGACCAGCGTGACCCCGGTGCCCGGACGCATGGAACCGGTGCAGCGTGAGGGCGGTCCCACCGTGATCGTGGATTACGCCCATACCCCGGATGGCCTGGAAAAGGCCCTGCAGGCCTGCCGTGATCATTTTGACGGCCGCCTGTATTGCATCGTTGGTTGCGGCGGTGACCGGGATGCCGGTAAACGCCCGGAAATGGCGGCCGCAGCCGAGCGACTGGCCGATGTGGTGGTGCTCACCAGCGACAATCCGCGCAGTGAAGACCCGCAAAGCATTATCGAGCAGATGCGCACCGGACTGACTGCCCCCGACAAGGTACAAGACAACGTGGATCGTGCCCGGGCGGTGATGGACACCGTGCTGGCCGCCGGTCCCGACGATGTGATCCTGCTGGCCGGCAAGGGCCACGAGGATTACCAGGAAATCAACGGCGTACGCCATCCCAGCGATGACCGGGACTTGGCACGCCAGGCGCTGGCAGCCCGGGGAGGTGCGCAATGATGTGGCTTTCCCAGATCGCCCAATGGACCGGCGGCACCCTGCACGGTGAGGACCGCAAGATCAGTGCGGTGATTACCGACACCCGAGCCATGGAGCCGGGCTGCCTGTTCGTGGCACTCAAGGGCGAACGCTTCGACGCCCACGAGTTCCTGTCCCAGGCCCGCGAGGGCGGGGCGGTAGCGGCGCTGGTCGACCGCGAACAGGCGGTGTTCGACAGTGCCGTGCAGGTGGCCGATACCCGCGAGGGGCTGGGTTTGCTGGCCAGTGGTTTCGCCGACCAGTTCACCGGCGAGAGGCTGGCGGTGACCGGTAATGCCGGCAAGACCACGGTGAAGGAAATGGCCGCCGCCATGCTCGGCGATGCCACCCTGGCCACCCGGGGCAACTTCAACAACGACATCGGCGTGCCGCTGACACTGCTGCGCCTGCGTGCCGAGCACCGTTACGCCGTGATCGAGCTGGGCGCCAATGCCCCGGGCGAGATCGCCTGGACCAGCCGGCTGAGCAAGCCGAAGGTGGTCCTGGTGACCAATGTCACCGGCGCCCATCTGGAAGGCTTCGGGTCCATGCAGGGCATTGCCGATGCCAAGGCGGAAATTTTCGGCGGCTGCCAGCGTGTCGGCCACGCCATTATCAACCAGGATGACAGCTTCGCGGATTTCTTTGCCGCCCAGGCGGAGCAGGCCGGCTTGATCGTGGAACGCGTCAGTGCCCGCCAGCCGGCGGACCTGTACGCCGAGCAGATCGAGCTGCACCGCGACCGGGTGACCTTCGTGCTTCAGCCGCTGGGCGAACCGGTGGCGGTGCCGCTGCCTGGTGCCCATCAGGTGAGTAATGCGCTGATGGCCTGTGCTGCGGTGCGGGCCCTGGGCGTAGCCCTGGCGGATGTCCTGCCGGCGCTGGCGTCACTGCGGCCGGTACCGGGGCGTATGGCGATCCAGCCGGTGGGTGAGGGCGTGCTGGTGGATGATACCTACAACGCCAACCCGGGTTCCGTGCGGGCCGCCATTGACTGGCTGGCCGCCCAGCCAGCACCGCAGATGCTGGTGCTGGGTGCCATGGGCGAGCTGGGCCCGCAGGCGGAGCAACTGGTGAAGGAACTGGGTGAGTATGCCCGTGCGGCGGGCCTTACCCATCTGGTGACCATGACCGGTGCCCGTGCGGCAGCGCAGGGCTTCGGTAATGACGCAAATATTGCGGATGACTATCAACAGGCGGCGAACTGGAGTGCCCCGGTTCTGCAACAGGGCGGAACCGTGTTGGTGAAAGGCTCGCGCAGCGCCGGAATGGAAGCGGTGGTGCAGCAATTGACCCTGGGCGAAGGCCCTCGAACACAGGAACAGGGGGCTCACTGATGTTGCTTTGGCTGGCGGAATTTCTGGCGCAGTTTCATAACGGTTTTCTGGTGGTGCAGTACATCACCCTGCGCGGCATTCTCAGCGTGCTTACCGCCCTGTTCCTGGCGTTCTGGGTCGGCCCGATCATGATCCGCAAGCTGCAGGAAAAGCAGGTGGGGCAGGCCATTCGCGATGATGGTCCCAAGAGTCACCTGAGCAAGGCCGGCACCCCCACCATGGGCGGCGCCCTGATTCTGGTGTCCATCGTGATCTCCACCCTGCTGTGGGCGGACCTGAGCAACCGGTTCGTGTGGATCACCCTGGGCGTGCTGGTGATCTTCGGCGCCGTGGGCTGGGTGGATGACTGGCGCAAGGTGGTGGAAAAGAACCCCCGTGGCCTGCCCGCCCGCTGGAAATACCTGTGGTTGTCCGTGGGTTCGCTGGGTGCGGCCTTCGCCTTGTTCTTCACGGCGCAGAGCCCGGTGGAAACCCAGTTGATCGTGCCGTTCTTCAAGAATGTGACCATCAACCTGGGCTGGATCTACATCGTGCTTACGTACTTTGTGATCAACGGCACCAGCAATGCCGTGAACCTTACCGATGGCCTGGATGGTCTGGCCATCATGCCCACGGTGCTGGTGGGCGGGGCCCTGGGCATCTTTGCCTACGCCGGCGGTCACGTGGAGTTTTCCGAATACCTGCAGATTCCCTATGTGGCTGGTGCCGGGGAGTTGGCGGTTATCTCTGCGGCCCTGTGCGGTGCCGGGCTCGGGTTTCTGTGGTTTAACGCCTATCCCGCCCAGGTCTTCATGGGCGATGTGGGCGCCCTGGCACTGGGCGCGGTGCTGGGGGTCATGGCGGTCATTGTCCGCCAGGAAATCGTGTTGTTCATCATGGGCGGCGTGTTCGTGATGGAAACCATCTCGGTGATGTTGCAGGTGGGCTCGTTCAAACTCACCGGGCGACGGATTTTCCGCATGGCACCGATTCATCATCATTTTGAACTGAAGGGCTGGCCGGAACCGAAAATTATCGTTCGGTTCTGGATCATCACCGTCATTCTCGTACTGGTGGGTCTGGCGACCCTGAAGATCAGGTAGGTTATGGCCAAAGACGGTTTCGATCTGGTTATCGGTCTCGGCGTATCCGGGAAGTCCGTGCTCCGTTATCTCACGGAGCAGGGCATGCCCGTGCGCGCGATAGATACCCGTGCCGAACCTGCCGGCCTGGAGGCGCTGCGCGCGGAATTCCCCAACGTGAAAATCCACACCGGGGGCTTCAAGAACGGCTGGATGAACAAGGCCCGGCGCCTGATCGTCAGCCCCGGCGTGGCGGTGGCCACCCCGGCCATTGCCGAACAGGTCGTGGCCGGCAAGGAAGTGATCGGCGATGTGGAACTGTTTGCCCGCGCGGCCAGTGAACCCCTGGTGGCCATTACCGGTTCCAACGCCAAGAGCACGGTGACGACCCTGCTGGGTCAGGTGGCGGATGCCTGCGGCATGAACCCGGGCATTGGCGGCAACCTGGGTGTGCCGGCCCTGGACCTGCTGGATGACAAGGCGCGGCTGTACGTGCTGGAACTGTCCAGCTTCCAGCTGGAAACCACCTATAGCCTGAATGCCGATGTGGCCACCATTCTCAATGTGTCCCAGGACCATCTGGACCGTTATGCCAGCTTCGCCGACTACCTGGCGGCCAAGCAGCGCGTCTATGACGGTTGCCAGGTCGCAGTGTGGAACCGGGATGACCCGGCCACCCGTCCGCCGGCCAGCGTGCCGCGCCAGATCAGCTTCGGTGCCCACCCGAAAGCCGACTATCGGCTGGACAGCGAAAACGGCCGCCTGCTGTGCCGTGGTGAGCCGCTGCTGGCGCTGTCGGAGCTGGCGCTCACCGGGCATCACAATGCGGTCAACATTCTTGCGGTGCTGGCCATCAGTGATGCGCTGTCGCTCAACCGCGACAAGGCGCTGGCCACGGTCAAGGCCTTCACCGGGCTGCCGCACCGTTGCCAACTGGTGGCGGAAGCCGGTGGTGTGCGCTGGTTTAATGATTCCAAGGCCACCAATGTGGGCGCCACCCTGGCAGCGCTGACCGGTATCGGTGAAAGCATTGATGGCAAGGTGATTCTGATCGCTGGCGGGCAGGGCAAGGGGCAGGATTTTTCCCCGCTGGCCGAGCCGGCCCGCCAGTACCTGCGTGCCGCCCTGCTCATGGGCGAGGATCGCAGTGCGCTGGCCCAGGGCATGTCCGCGGCGCCTTGCGAACTGGTCGGCGACATGACCGCGGCCGTGGCTCGTGCCCACGCCCTGGCCCAGCCCGGCGATGCGGTGTTGCTGTCACCGGCTTGTGCCTCGTTCGACATGTATTCCGGCTTTGTCGAGCGGGGGGACGATTTTGCCGCCCGGGCCCGGGAGGTGTGCCATGACTGAGCGCATGATCCTGCGGCTCGATGGCAGCGGCGTGGACAAGACGCTGCTGTGGACCGCTGTGCTGCTGGCGCTGGCCGGCCTGGTCATGGTGTCGTCTGCCAGCCTGCAGATCGCGGAAACCCGGCTGGGCGACCCCTTCTACTACGCCCTGCGTCATGGCATTTACCTGGCGTTGGGGCTGGCGGTGGGCGCCTTTGTTTATTATGCCGTGCCGCTGGCCCTGCTGGAGCGGCTGCGTTTCGTGATGCTGCCGGTGGCCCTGATCGTGTTGGTCATGGTGTTTATTCCCGGCCTGGGGCGCACGGTGAATGGTTCCACCCGCTGGATTGCGCTGCCCGGGCTGACAGTGCAGGCCTCCGAGATTGTGAAACTGTGCTTTGTACTGTACCTGGCCGGCTATGTGGCCGAGCGCAAGGCGGCGCTGGAAACCGAATGGAAGGCCTTCCTGCTGCCCCTGGGGCTGCTGGGGGTGCTGATGCTGCTGTTGCTGATGGAGCCGGATTTTGGCGCGGTGGTTGTGCTGGGCATTACCGCCATGGGCATGTTGTTCCTGTCCGGGGTGCCGACCCTGCGCTTCCTGCTGATCGGCCTGATCGCGGTGGGCGTCGGCGCCCTGGTGGCGTTCGCGGAGCCCTACCGGGTAGCACGGCTGATGACCTTTACCGATCCCTGGTCGGATCAGTACGGTGCCGGCTACCAACTGACCCAGAGCCTGATTGCCTTCGGGCGCGGCCACTGGACCGGCGTGGGGCTGGGTAACAGCGTGCAGAAACTGTTCTATCTGCCCGAGGCCCACACCGATTTTGTCTATGCGGTGATGGCCGAAGAGCTGGGGCTGCTGGGCAATCTGGCCCTGATCAGCGGCTTTATCCTGCTTGGCTGGCGGGTCTTCCGGCTGGGGCACAGCCTGGAAGGGCGCGGGCTGCTCTATCACGCCTATGTGGTTTACGGCTGTGCTTTTGTGTTTTGTTCCCAGGCCTTTATCAACCTGGGTGTGAATATGGGGCTGCTGCCCACCAAGGGGCTGACATTGCCGTTTATCAGCTACGGCGGCTCCTCGCTGTTGATCTCCGCCGCCATGGTGGGGCTGATCCTGCGTGCCGGCGCCGAGGCGGAACACCTGAAAGCCAGGGGGAGGGCCGCACGATGAGCGCGACCATCCTGATCATGGCGGGTGGCACCGGCGGGCACGTCTTCCCGGCACTGGCGGTGGCCGACCAGTTGCGTGAGCGCGGCTTCGACATTCTCTGGCTGGGAGCCGAGAACGGCATGGAAGGCCGGCTGGTGCGCCAGTACGGCTACGAAATCGCCGAGTTGTCCGTATCGCGACTGCGTGGTGGCGGCCTCAAGCGCAAGCTCACTGCGCCCTTCAACCTGCTGCGGGCGGTGCTGCAGGCCCGGCAGATTATCCGCGAGCGCCAGCCGGTGCTGGCGGTGGGGTTCGGCGGCTTTGCCAGTGGCCCCGGTGGCCTGGCGGCGCGACTGTGCAAGGTGCCGGTGGTGGTGCATGAACAGAACGCGGTGCCGGGGCTGACCAATCGGCTGCTGTCGCAGATGGCCACGGTCACCCTGGAAGGGTTTCAGGGGGCCTTCGGCAAACCGGAGGCCTGCTGGGTAGGCAACCCGGTACGCCCCGAGATTGCCGCCATCGAGGAACCGTCCCGACGCTATGCCCAGCATCAGGGTGGTATGCGGGTGCTGGTGCTGGGTGGCAGCCAGGGGGCCCTGGTGCTCAATCAGGACCTGCCGGAACTGCTGCTGGCGGTACTGGGCCGGGACATCCGGGTGCGTCACCAGAGTGGTGCCGGTCGCACCGAGGAAGCGGCGCCGATTTATCAGGCGCTAGGGCTGGATGCCACGGTGACGGAATTTATTGATGACATGGCGGAGGCCTACGGCTGGGCGGATCTGGTGATCTGCCGGGCCGGTGCGCTGACGGTGGCGGAAGTGGCAGCAGCCGGTGTGGCGGCCCTGTTCGTGCCCCTGCCCACCGCCGTGGACGATCACCAGACATTGAATGCCCGCTGGCTGTCGGACCGGGGTGCGGCCCTGCTTCTGCCCCAGCGGGAAATGAGCGCGGCCAGTCTGGCACGTGTTCTCAACCCGGTTGCAGAGCGGGGCCTGCTGGCACAGATGGCGCAGCGGGCCCGCGAGCAGGCAGTGGTCGATAGCGCCGAGCGCGCGGCCACGCTGTGTGAGGAGGTGGCCCATGGCCGATAACGACAACGTGCACATTGTTCCCGAGATGCGCCGTATTCGCGGTATCCACTTTGTGGGTATCGGCGGTGTGGGCATGTGCGGTATTGCCGAAGTGCTGGCAAACCAGGGCTATGCCATCAGTGGCAGTGACATCAAGGAATCACCGGTGGTGGAGCGCCTGCGCAGCCTGGGCGTGCGGGTGGAAATCGGCCACCGGGCGGAGAATATCGATGGCGCCGATGTGGTGGTGACATCCACCGCCGTGACCACGGAAAACCAGGAAGTGACAGAAGCGCACAAGCGCCGGATTCCGGTGGTACCGCGCGCCCAGATGCTGGCCGAGCTGATGCGCTTCCGTCACGGTATCGCGGTGGCCGGCACCCACGGCAAGACCACTACCACCTCCATGACCGCGGCGATCATGGCGGAAGCGGGCATGGACCCGACGTTTGTGATCGGTGGCCGCTTGAACAGCGCTGGCACCAATGCCCGGCTGGGGCAGAGCCGGTATCTGGTGGCGGAAGCGGATGAATCCGATGCCAGTTTCCTGCACCTGCAGCCCATGAGTGCCATCGTGACCAATATCGAAGCGGATCACATGCACACCTATGGCGGTGATTTTGCCCAGCTGGAAAACACCTTTATCGAATTCCTGCACAACCTGCCGTTCTATGGGGTGGCGGTGATGTGTGTCGATGACCCGGTTGTGCGCAAGCTGCTGCCACGGGTGAATCGCCAGGTGATTCGTTATGGCTTCAGCGATGATGCCGACCTGCGCGCTGAAAATGTGCAGCAACAGGGCATGCAGACCACCTTCCGGGTGATCCGCAAGGAAGGCAAGCCGCTGGAAATCGCCCTGAACATGCCCGGCAAGCACAACGTGCTCAACGCCCTGGCGGCCATCGCCGTGGCGGCGGATGAGGGCGCGGATGACGATGCCATCGTTCGCGGTCTGGGCAACTTTACCGGTGTGGGCCGGCGCTTTGATGTGCAGGGCGAATATCACTTCGAAGGTGGCAGCGCGACCCTGGTGGACGACTACGGCCACCACCCCAGTGAAGTGGCGGTCACCATCGACGCCATCCGTGCCGGCTGGCCCGGCCGCCGTTTGGCCATGCTGTTCCAGCCGCATCGTTACACCCGCACCCAGGATCTTTACGAAGACTTCGTGGAAGTGCTCTCCGGGGTGGATGTGTTGCTGATGCTGGAAGTTTACGGGGCTGGCGAAGACCCGATCCCGGGCGCTGATGCCCGCACCCTGTGTCGCAGCATTCGCAAGCGTGGCCGGGGGGAACCGGTGTTCGTGGATGATCCGGCCAAACTGTCCGACATTCTGGCCACCCAGTTGCAGGACGGGGATCTGCTGGTCACCCAGGGTGCCGGCAACGTGGGTGCCATCGCAAAAGCTCTGGCTGAAGAGGGAGGCGCCAAGCGTGGATAAGGTGCTGCTGAAGAAGCAACTGGCCAGTGTTGGCCGGGTAGCGGTACTGGCCGGCGGGACGTCCGCCGAGCGTCCCGTGTCACTGAAGAGTGGTGCGGCGGTGCACCAGGCCCTGCGTAACCTGGGCCTGATTGCCGAATTGGTGGACCCGGCCGACAAGGGTGTGGAGACCCTGAAAGGTTTTGATGTGGCCTTTATCGCCCTGCATGGTCGCGGTGGCGAAGACGGCGTGATCCAGGGGGTGCTGGAGCATCTGGGCATCCCCTATACCGGTTCCGGGGTGATGGCCTCCGCCATCGGCATGGACAAGGTGCGCACCAAGCAACTGTGGAAAGGCGCGGGTCTGCCGACCCCGGCGTTTTATGTGGCCGGGCGTGACAATGCCGAGCTGGGCTTTCCGCTGATGATCAAGCCGGCCCACGAGGGTTCCTCCATTGGCATGGCCAAGGCGGATACCCCGGAGCAACTGGTAGTGGCCCTGAAAGAGGCGGAAAAATTCGATTCCGATGTGCTGGTGGAGGCCTGGGTTAACGGCCCCGAGTACACGGTGGCGATTCTGGGCGAGGAGGCGCTGCCCGCCATTCGCCTGAAAACCCCCAATGCGTTTTATGACTTCGAGGCCAAGTACCAGTCCAACAGCACCGAATACCTGTGTCCGGCCGGGCTGGATGACAAGGATGAACAGGCCCTGCGCCGCCTGGCGCTGGCCGCCTTTCGGGTGGCCGGTTGCTGTGGCTGGGGCCGGGTGGATGTGATGCGTGATCAGGATGGCAACTGGCAGTTGCTGGAAGTGAACACGGTACCGGGCATGACCGATCACTCCCTGGTACCCATGGCGGCGAAAGTGGCCGGCCGGGATTTCGACACCCTGGTAGGGGAAATCCTGCTGGATGCGGTGGAAAGGAGTCATGGCTAAGAAGGCCACCACGCCGCGCGGCGCTCGCCGCAAGCCGGCAAAGAAAGCCGGTGTTCCGCTGCGAGAGCGGTTGGCGGCGGCGGTGCCATGGATGCTGGTGGGCTCGGTGGCGCTGGTGTTGCTGCTGGGTGTGATCTACCTGCCGGCGGTGCTGGATGGTTATCCCATCCGCAAGGTGGGCGTGGACGGGGTCACGGATGTGCGCCGTCAGCAGCAGATCCAGACCGCCCTGGCGGCGCTGGTACGGGATGAAAATTACTTCTCTGTGCCGCTGGAGGAAATCTACCAGCAGGCACAGGGGCTGAGCTGGGTACAGCAGGTGTCTGTACGCCGGCAATGGCCCGACACCGTGGTGCTGACCGTGGAGGAAAGGCGCCCGGTGGCGGTCTGGAACGAGACGGTACTGATCTCGGACAGCGGCGAGCCCTTCCAGGCGCTCAAACAGTATGACCTGACCGGTCTGCCGCATCTGAGCGGGCCGGAGCAACGGCTGGAGGAAGTCATGGGCTTCTATCACAGCATGGGGAAGATGCTGGCGGGTGTGGACCTGAGCATCCGCAGCATGGAGGTCAACGCGCGGCTAACGGCGCGGCTGACCCTGAATAATGACATGCAACTGGTGGTCGACCGTGAGGCTTACACCACCAAACTGCGCCGCTTCGTACGGCTGTATCGCGGTGTGCTGAGCACGGACAGCCGTCGGGCTGCCAGGGTCGATCTGCGTTATGCGGACGGCATGGCAGTGACCTGGGGCGAGCAGAGCTAGGAGAAAAGGTGACATGGCAAACGCAACGGAAAACATGATTGTCGGGCTCGACATTGGCACCTCCAAGGTGGTGGCCATCGTCGGCCAGGCAACCGCCGATGGCACCATGGAGATTGTTGGCATTGGCTCGCAACCGTCCCGGGGGATGAAGAAGGGCGTGGTGGTGGATATCGAAGCCACTGTCCGTTCCATCCAGCGGGCGGTGGAGGAAGCGGAGCTGATGGCCGGCTGTCACATTCATACCGTTTACGCGGGTATCGCCGGCTCTCATGTGCGCAGTCTCAACTCCCACGGCATCGTCGCCATCCGCGACCGGGAAGTGGCCCAGGCGGATATCGACCGGGTCATCGATGCGGCCCAGGCGGTGGCGATTCCGGCGGACCAGAAGACCCTGCATGTGCTGCCCCAGGAATACGTGGTGGACAACCAGGAAGGGGTGCGCGAGCCCATCGGCATGAGCGGCGTGCGGCTGGAAGCCAAGGTGCACCTGGTGACCTGCGCGGTGAACGCGGCCCAGAACATCGAAAAGTGTGTGCGCCGCTGCAACCTGGAAGTGGACGACATCATTCTCGAGCAGTTGGCCAGCGCCCATGCCGTGCTCACCGAGGACGAGCGCGAACTGGGGGTGTGCATCGTGGATATCGGTGGCGGTACCACGGATATCGCCATCTTCACCGAAGGCGCCATCCGTCACACCGCCAACATCCCCATTGCCGGCGATCAGGTGACCAATGACATCGCCATGGCCCTGCGTACGCCCAAGCAGCATGCCGACGAGATCAAGATCAAGTACGCCTGTGCCCTGACCCAACTGGCGGGGGCAGACGAGACCATCAAGGTGCCCAGTGTCGGCGACCGGCCGCCGCGCACCCTCAGCCGCCAGAACCTGGCCGAGGTGGTGGAGCCCCGTTACGACGAGCTGTTCACCCTGATCCAGGCCGAAATTCGTCGCTCCGGCTTCGAGGACCTGATTCCCGGGGGCATCGTGCTCACCGGGGGCTCCTCCAAGATCGAAGGGGCGGTGGATCTGGCCGAAGAAATTTTCCACATGCCGGTTCGGCTGGGCAGCCCGCAGGGCATTTCCGGCCTTACCGACGTGGTGAAGAACCCGATCTATTCCACCGCGGTGGGCCTGCTGCTGTATGGCCAGCGCATGGAAAAAGACGGTACCAGTGCCCGCGCCCTTGCCGGTGGCGGGGAAGTGAACTGGGTAGAGCGTTTCAAAAACTGGTTCAAGGGCAACTTCTAGTTTCTCGGGCCGGTTAGCATTTTTAGCGGAAGCGGCAGTTCCGGGCCGCGGCAACATCACCG
>JAKSCQ010000157.1 GCA_022360555.1 Pseudomonadales bacterium | reverse complement strand
CTCCGGCGCGGACCTGGCCAACCTGGTCAATGAGGCGGCGCTGTTCGCGGCCCGCGCCAACAAGCGCGTGGTCTCCATGGAGGATTTCGAGAAAGCCAAGGACAAGATCCTGATGGGGGCTGAACGTCGCTCCATGGTGATGAGCGAGTCGGAGAAACTGAATACCGCCTACCACGAATCCGGCCATGCTATTGTCGGTCGTTTGGTGCCGGATCATGACCCGGTCTACAAGGTCAGCATCATCCCGCGTGGTCGTGCGCTGGGTGTGACCATGTACCTGCCGGAGGAAGACAAGTATTCCCAGTCCAAGCGGGGCCTGGAATCGTCCATCTGCTCCCTGTTTGGCGGGCGGATCGCCGAGGAAATGACCCTGGGCTTCGATGGCGTCACCACCGGTGCCTCCAATGACATCGAGCGTGCCACCAAGCTGGCCCGGGCGATGGTGACCAAGTGGGGCCTGAGCGAGAAAATGGGGCCGCTGGCCTACGAGGAAGAAGAAGGTGAAGTCTTCCTGGGCAAGCAGATGTCCCAGCGCAAGAGCATGTCTGAGCAGACCGCCGAAGAGATTGACCGCGAGGTGCGGGCGATCATCGACAGTTGCTATGGCCGTGCCAAGCAGATTCTCGAGGACAACCGGGACAAACTGGATCTGATGGCCGAAGCGTTGATGCAATACGAGACCATCGACGCGGACCAGATCGATGACATCATGTCCGGGCACAAGCCCCGTCCGCCCAAGGACTGGCGTGACCAGGGCCCCGGTAGCGGTACGGCCGCCACCGGTGACGAGAAGCCGGGTGACGATGCCATCGGCGGGCCCGCCAAAACACACTGATTTCCCGGATTCATGACAAGAATCAACAAGCTGACCTGCGGGGCGCGGACACTGGACCTGTCCGCGCCTGTCGTTATGGGGATCCTCAATGTGACCCCCGACTCCTTTTCTGATGGTGGCCGTTTTACCGAGCGAGATGCCGCACTGCGTCAGGCCGAGCAGATGCTTGCTGATGGAGCAGCCATCATTGATGTGGGGGGGGAGTCCACCCGCCCCGGCGCTGCCGCTGTGTCCGAGCAGGAAGAGCTGGGCCGCGTTGTGCCGATCGTCGAAGCGCTGACCACCGAACTGGACGCCCTGGTGTCGGTAGATACCAGCACGGCGGCGGTGATCCGTGAGAGTGCTGCTGCAGGCGCCGGCCTGATCAATGATGTGCGCGCATTGCGCCGCCCGGGGGCGCTGGAAGCGGCGGCAAGCAGTGGCCTGCCCGTGTGTCTGATGCACATGCAGGGCGAGCCCGGCAACATGCAGAACAACCCAATCTATGAGGATGTCACCACTGAAGTGGTCGACTTCCTTCGTGAGCGTGTGGCGGCCTGTGAGGCTGTCGGTATCTCCCGGGAGCGGCTACTGGTCGATCCGGGTTTTGGCTTTGCCAAGAACATGACTCACAATCTCGTTCTGATGAATGAGATGGCCGCGCTGCGGGCGCTGGAGTTGCCGGTTCTGATCGGCGTTTCCCGCAAGTCCCTGTTTGGCAAGGTGCTGGGCCGCGAGGTCCATGAGCGCCTGCCGGGTAGCCTGGCGGCGGCGGTCATGTGTGTGGAGCGCGGCGCGATGATCGTGCGTGCCCATGATGTCAAAGAAACCGTGGATGTGGTGCGCTTTGCCCACGCCGTGAGAATGTCGCACAAGGAGTAGTTATGGGCCGCAAATATTTTGGTACGGACGGTGTCCGCGGCACGGTAGGGCAGTTTCCCATCACCCCGGATTTCGTGCTCAAGCTGGGCTGGGCGGCCGGGCGTGTACTGGCGGCCCATGGCGGCAGCAAGATCCTGATCGGCAAGGACACCCGCATTTCCGGCTACATGTTCGAGTCGGCCCTGGAGGCCGGGATCTCCGCCGCCGGCATTGATGTGCGGCTGCTCGGTCCGCTGCCCACGCCCGGCATTGCCTACTTGACCCGCACCCTGTCCGCCCAGGCGGGCATCGTGATCTCTGCGTCTCACAATGCCTACACCGATAATGGCATCAAGTTTTTCGGCCCGGATGGCCGCAAGCTCAATGACGAGATCGAGCAGGAAATCGAGCGCCTGCTGGACGAGGAAATGTCCGTGGTGCCCACGGACGAGATTGGCAAGGTGCGCCGCATCGACGATGCCCGGGGGCGCTATATCGAGTTCTGCAAGAGCACGGCGCCGGGGCTGGACCTGCAGGGCATGAAGATCGTGGTCGACACCGCCAACGGTGCGGCCTATCACATTGCCCCCGATGTACTGGAGGAGCTGGGGGCGAAGGTGATCCCCCTGGCCAACACGCCGGATGGTTTCAATATCAATCGCGACTGCGGTTCCACGCATCCCGCCCAGTTGCAGCAGCGGGTGGTGGATGAAGGCGCGGATCTGGGCATCGCCCTGGATGGCGATGCGGACCGCCTGATCATGGTCGACCACACCGGTAAGCTTGTGGATGGCGACCAACTGCTATTTGTCATTGCCCGCGATCGCAAGGAGAGCGGTGAGGAGGTGCCCGGCGTGGTGGGTACCCTGATGTCCAACTTCGGCCTGGAGCTGGCCCTGCAGGAGCAGGGAATCGAGCTGGTCCGGGCCAAGGTGGGTGACCGCTACGTGATGGAGCAACTGGACCAGCGTGGCTGGCTGATCGGTGGCGAGTCCTCCGGGCACCTGGTCTGCCTGGACCGTACTTCCACCGGTGACGGTACCGTTTCCGCATTGCAGGTGCTGGTCGCCCTGTCGCGGCGCAATCAGTCACTGGCGGAGGCGGTGGCGGACATGGCGCTGCTCCCCCAGGAAATGATCAATGTTCGCGGTCCGAACCGCGATGGTTTCATGGAGCGTCCGGAGGTCAGGGCGGCCATGGCCGATGTGGAGAGCCGCCTGGCCGGGGATGGCCGCATCCTGCTGCGCCCGTCCGGTACCGAGCCCCTGGTGCGGGTAATGGTGGAGGGCAAGGATGCCGATTTGGTGGCCAGTCTCTGTCGTGAGCTGGCGGACGTGGTGGAAAAGGCGATTGCCTGAATAGAGGCAGGCACGCATGCACGCAAAAGCGTGCGTCCTTGTAGCCTTGCGGCTTGCGTGTTGCGCGATAAGGAAGAATGCATGAACAAGAGAACCCCGCTGGTTGCCGGCAACTGGAAAATGAACGGCCGCCAGGAACTGCTTGGCGACATGGCGCAAGCCCTGGCCGGTTATCACGGTGAAGCGCAGGTGGTCGTCTGCCCCCCGTTTCCCTATCTGGCGGCGGCCAGAGCGACCCTGCCCGAGACCGTTGGCGTGGGCGGGCAGAACCTGAGCGATCAGGAAGACGGTGCCTTCACGGGCGAGGTGTCCGCGCCGATGCTGGCGGAAGTGGGCTGCGGTCATGTGATCATCGGTCATTCCGAGCGTCGTGCCCTGTATGGCGAGACCGATGCCTGCATCGCCGACAAGTTTGCCCGTGCCCAGGCTGCCGGGCTGGTGCCCATCCTCTGTGTGGGGGAAACCCTGGAGGAGCGTGAAGCCGGCCACACCGAGCAGGTGGTGCGTCGCCAGTTGTTGGCGGTGGTGGATGCCGTGGGGATTGCCGCCTTTGCGCAGGCTGTCGTGGCCTATGAGCCCGTCTGGGCGATTGGCACCGGCAAGACCGCGTCCCCCGAACAGGCCCAGGAGGTTCACGCCGACCTGCGCCGGACACTGGCGGAAAAAGATCCGGCTATCGCTGATTCGCTTCGCTTGCTTTACGGCGGCAGTGTAAAGGCGGATAATGCCGGCCTTCTGTTTGCCCAGTCAGACATCGATGGGGGTCTGATTGGCGGGGCATCACTAACAGCCGACAGTTTTATCGCGATCTGTCAGGCGGCGAAATAACGCAATTGTTGATCAAGTTATGGATATTGTTGTTCATGTAGTTCACGTGCTGGCGGCCCTGGGGCTGATCGGTCTGGTACTGATCCAGCACGGCAAGGGCGCAGATGCCGGTGCCTCCTTCGGGGGTGGCGGCTCGCAGACCGTATTCGGCAGCGCCGGTTCGGCCAACTTCCTGACCCGCGCCACGGCGGTTCTGGCGGTGGTGTTCTTCATTACCAGCATGGGGCTGGCCTGGATGGCCCGCCAGGAAGCGGCAGGCCTGGATAACTACCTGCCCGAGCTGGAAACCATTGAAGAAGAGGTGGATGTCCCGGCTCCGGCGGATTCCGCCGATGGCGCCGAGGTGCCGGCGGCCATGACCGAAGTGCCGGTGGCGGCAGATGGCGCAGAAACCCAAAAAGAAGTTTCAGAAGTGCCGCAAGCTGATGTAGAATCCCCGGCCCCGGCTGACGTACCGCAGCCGGAGCAGTAACCCAGCGTTCTTTGCCGAAGTGGTGGAATTGGTAGACACGCTATCTTGAGGGGGTAGTGAGCTTCGCTCGTGCCGGTTCAAGTCCGGCCTTCGGCACCAATATGGAATGGGGCTTGCGTGGAAAGGCAGCGCAAGGTCCGGGCCGGCCTCACCCGTGGGGGTTGGCCAAACCCGTCAGGCGCAAGCGCCTGCGGCACTGCGGCAAGTCGTCTTGTGCGGTGCGCTAAGACAGCGAAAAATAAATACTTTTTTCGTTTGTTGCCTTGACAGATCAAGCGCCTGTCATTAATATTTGCGCTCGATTTTGAGGCAGAAAGTTGTTCTGAAATTCAGTCCAAACTTCCTGTAAGAGCCAGGGAAAGCGAAAGGCTTTCGGCTCGTGAATCCGGTGCCCAGGGGCGCAGCAGGATTCAAAGGTTTTATTGCGGGGTGGAGCAGTCTGGTAGCTCGTCGGGCTCATAACCCGAAGGTCGTAGGTTCAAATCCTGCCCCCGCTACCACTTAGAGGAATCGGTCGCGGTCGATTCAAAGCGGACAAAAAGCCCCTCTAGCAGGGGCTTTTTGTTATTCGCATCAGTGGAATGGGCGGTGGATGTGCGGCCGATTGCATGTTTCCTTGCAGTCGCTGTGATGTCCCCAGGCCCATTTTTTGTTTGTGCCTGAAGCGGTTTAAGGCTTCAGGGTGATGTCGGAAAGGACATGTCGAAACGCGTAGAGCAATTAACGGAGCTGCTGGCTCCGGTGGTTGAAGATTTGGGCTTCGTGCTTTGGGGTATCGAGTATATCCAGGGGCGCGGGGCTGTTGTGCGTGTGTATATCGACCATGAAGACGGTATCACAGTGGACAATTGCGCGTCGGTGAGCCACGAGATCAGCGGCGTGCTGGATGTGGAAGATCCCATTCCCGGTGAGTACAACCTGGAAGTGTCCTCCCCCGGGATGGATCGGCCCATGTTTCAACTTGCGCAATATGCCGATTATCTCGGTGAGGATGTACAGCTGAAGTTGCTGGCACCGGTATCCGGCAAGCGCAAAATGACGGCGGCCATCGTGGCCGTTGATGGCGAAACGCTGGTGGTTGAGCTTGATGGCGAAACCCTGCGTATTCCTTACAGTCAGGTTGATCGTGCCCGGCTTCAGCCGCGCTTTGATTAAGCCTGAGAGAACCTTGTCTTTGTAAAGGCCTGGCCATGAACAAAGAGATCCTGCTGGTAGCGGAAACCGTATCCAACGAAAAAGGTGTCAGCCGTGACGTGATTTTCGAGGCCATTGAACTGGCACTCGCGGCAGCCACCAAAAAGCGTTTTAAGGAAGAGGACGTGGAAATCCGCGTGGACATTGACCGGGTAACCGGCGATTCCCGGACTTTCCGCGTTTGGCATGTTGTGCCGGACGAAGACCTGTACGAGTTCGGCAAGCAGCTGACTCTGGACGAAGCCCACGAGCAGGACACGTCACTGCAGATCGGCGATACCTGGGAAGAGGAAATCGAGTCCGAATCCTTCGGTCGTATTGCCGCCCAGACGGCCAAGCAGGTGATTGTTCAGAAGGTTCGTGAAGCCGAGCGCCGCCAGATCGTGGAAGAGTATCGTGATCGTATCGGCGAACTGGTCAGCGGCACCGTCAAGAAGTCCAATCGTGATTCCATCGTGCTGGACCTGGGCGGCAACGCGGAAGCGCTGATTACCCGCGAGCACATGATCCCCCGCGAAGCGGTACGGCAGAATGACCGTATTCGCGCTTATCTGCTGGGCGTCAACGAGGAAAACCGTGGCCCGCAGCTGTTTGCCAGCCGCGCCTGCCCGGAAATGCTCGTCGAGCTGTTCAAGATTGAAGTACCGGAAATCGGCGAAGAGCTGATCGAGATCAAGGGGGCTGCCCGTGATCCGGGGTCCCGCGCCAAGATCGCGGTAAAGACCAACGATCAGCGCATCGATCCGGTGGGTGCTTGTGTAGGTATGCGTGGCGCACGGGTTCAGGCCGTGTCCAACGAGCTGGCCGGTGAGCGTATTGATATCGTCCTGTGGGACGACAACCCGGCGCAGCTGGTGATCAACTCCATGCAGCCGGCGGAAGTGGCTTCCATTGTTATGGATGAAGAAAGCCATTCCATGGACATTGCGGTGGAAGACGAATCCGCACTGGCACAGGCCATTGGCCGCAGTGGCCAGAACATTCGTCTGGCGTCCGACCTGACCGGTTGGGAGCTGAACGTGATGACCATCGACGACGCCCAGAACAAGCAGGAAGAAGAAGCGGCCCAGGCCCTTGAAACCTTCATGAATGAACTGGACGTGGACGAAGATGTTGCCGGTGTGCTGGTGGACGAAGGCTTCTCTACCCTGGAAGAAGTGGCCTACGTGCCCGAGGAAGAGATGCTGGCCATTGATGGCTTTGACGAGGATATCGTGGAAGCCCTGCGCCAGCGTGCCAAGGACGCTCTGCTGACCAAGGCACTGGTATCCGAAGAGAAATTTGAACAGGCTGAGCCCGCCGAAGACCTTCTCAACATGGAAGGCATGGACCGCGAGCTGGCCGTAGAGCTGGCTTCCCGTGACATTGTCACGATGGAAGACCTGGCTGAACAAGCGGTGGATGACCTGCTGGACATCGAAGGCCTGGATGAGGAGCGCGCAGCGCAACTGATCATGACCGCCCGGGCCCCCTGGTTCGAAAACGAAGACGAAGCCGGGGAATAACCAGCCTCAGTACTGGCTGATTGAATTGCAGGCACCATCAGAGACGCGGACAGGAGAGTGTTGCTGACATGGCAGAAACGACCGTAAAGAAACTGGCCGACATCGTGGGAACCCCCGTCGAGAAGCTGCTTTCGCAGATGAAAGACGCCGGGTTGCCTCATGGCGATGCCGGCGAAGTGGTCTCCGATGAGCAGAAGCAGCAGCTGCTGGCGCACTTGCGCAAGTCTCATGGTGCCAAGGAAACCGAGGGCAAGAAGATCACCCTCAAGCGAAAATCCACCAGTACCATCAAGACCACTGGCGCGGCAGGCAAGGCCAAGACGGTCAACGTGGAAGTGCGCAAGAAACGCACCTATGTGAAGCGTGAAGTGCTGGAAGCCCAGGAGCGCGAAGAAGCCGAACGCAAGGCGGCGGAAGAAGCCGCGCTGAAGGCGGAGCAGGAAAAACGCGAAGCGGAAGAGGCTGCCAAACGCCAGGCCGAGGAAGAAGCGGCCCGCAAGAAAGAGGAAGAAGCGAAGGCCCGCGCGGAAGTCGAGCGTAAAGCGGCGGAAGAAAAAGCTGCGGAAGAGAAGACCAAGCGCGTATCGGTACCGAAGACGGCTGCCGCCAAGAAACCGGCGAAAGCAGAAACCGCCGAGGAAAAGGCCAAGCGCGAAGAAGCCGAGCGCAAACAGCGTGAAGCCGAAGACGCCAAACGCAAGCAGGAAGCCGAAGCCCGCAAGAAAGCGGAAGAGGAAGCGGCTCGCCGCACGGCTGAAGAAGCAGCCCGTATTGCTGCCGAACTGGAAAAGCGTGGCGATCAGGAAGAGAAGAAAACCGAAGAGGAAGATGACGCGGGTTCTTCCATTGTTGAGGCGGCTCAGGAAGCCAGCTATCAGCGTGAAGAGCGTCAGAACCGCCGTCGTCGTCGCAAGTCCAAGCAGGGTGTTGCCCACGGCCAGATGAAGAGCTCCATGAACAGGGCTCATGGCTTTAAGGCGCCCACGGAGAAGAAAATCATAGAAGTCGAAGTACCGGAAACCATTACTGTGGGCGACCTGGCCCAGCGCATGAACATCAAGGCCAAGGAATTGATCAAGGCCATGATGAAGATGGGTGAAATGGCGACGGTCAATCAGTTTATTGATCAGGAAACCGCCTTCCTGCTGGTGGAAGAAATGGGCCACAAGGCCGTTGCCAGCAAAGGACAGGAAGAGGTACTTGAAGATCACCTGGCCGACATGGTCAACCGTGACGATGTGGATCTGGAAGATCGTGCGCCGGTAGTGACCATCATGGGTCACGTTGACCACGGCAAGACCTCGCTGCTCGACTATATCCGCAAGGCCAAGGTGGCTGCCGGCGAAGCCGGCGGCATCACCCAGCATATCGGTGCTTACCACGTGGAGCACGAGAAGGGCATGATCACCTTCCTGGATACCCCCGGTCACGCGGCCTTTACCGCCATGCGTGCTCGCGGTGCCAAGGCCACCGATATCGTGGTGATCGTGGTTGCCGCGGACGATGGTGTGATGCCGCAGACCGAAGAGGCGATCAATCACGCCAAGGCATCCGGTTCCCCGATTATCATCGCCGTGAACAAGATTGATAAAGAGCAGGCAGACCCGGACCGGGTGCGCAACGAGCTGGCCGCCAAGGACGTGATCCCGGAAGAGTGGGGCGGTGAGTATCAGTTCATCAACGTTTCTGCCCATTCTGGCCAGGGTGTGGATGACCTGCTCGACGCCATTCTGCTGCAGTCCGAACTGCTGGAGCTGAAAGCCCCGGCGAGCGGTTCCGCTACCGGTGTGGTGATCGAATCGCGTATCGAAAAAGGTCGCGGTACCGTGGCCTCCATCCTGATCCAGGGTGGTGAGCTGAATATCGGCGACATGCTGCTGGCTGGCGCCCACTTTGGCCGTGTGCGGGCCATGGTTGACGAGAATGGCCAGCCCATCAAGACCGCCGGTCCCTCCATTCCGGTGGAAGTGCTGGGTCTGGATGGCGCCCCGGAAGCCGGTGAGCAGGTGCAAGTGGTGCCCGACGAGAAGAAAGCCCGCGAAGTGGCTGAATTCCGTCAGGAACGCGACCGCGACGTGAAGCTCAAGCGTCAGCAGGCGTCCAAGCTGGAGAACCTGTTCGCCAACATGGGCAGTGAGGAAGCCAAGACCGTCAACATCGTGCTCAAGACCGATGTGCGCGGCTCTCTGGAAGCTCTCACCAGCGCCCTCAACGATCTGGGTACCGATGAAGTGAAGGTGAACCTGGTGGCGGCGGGTGTCGGCGCGATCAACGAGTCCGACGTGAACCTGGCCATGACCAGTGAAGGTGTACTGCTGGGCTTCAACGTCCGTGCTGACGCCAAGGCCAAGAAACTGTGCGAACAGGAAGGCATCGATCTGCGCTACTACAGCGTGATCTACGAGCTGATCGATGACGTCAAACAGGCCATGAGCGGTCTGCTGGCGCCGGAGAAACGCGAGGAAATCCTGGGTACGGCCCAGGTGCGGGATGTGTTCCGTTCTTCCAAGTTTGGCGCCGTGGCTGGCTGTATGGTTATCGAGGGTACCCTGTACCGCAATCGCCCGATCCGCGTTCTGCGCGACGATGTGGTGATCTTCGAAGGCGAGCTGGAATCCCTACGCCGCTTCAAGGACGACGTTCAGGAAGTGCGCAACGGGATGGAATGCGGTATCGCCGTGAAGAGCTACAACGACGTGAAAGAAGGCGACAAGATCGAAGTCTTCGAGGTGAAGGAGGTGGCGCGCTCCCTGTAAGGAGCGTGCCCCGTTAGCTATGAGCCGTCATCGCCGCCCGCAGGGTTTCAACCGCACCGACCGGATTGCCGATCAGATACAGCGTGAGCTGTCGCGGTTGCTGCAGTTTGAAATGAAAGACCCGCGGGTGAGCCTGGCCACCGTTCAGGATGTAACGGTGTCCCGGGACCTGTCCTTTGCGGACGTGTACTTCACGTTGCTGGGCAAGGGCGAAGAAGAAGGCGCCGAAGCCGAAGAAGTGCTGGCCAGGGCCAGTGGCTTTCTGCGCAGCAGCCTGGCGAAGAGTCTCAATACCCGAACCACCCCCAAATTGCGTTTCCATTACGACATGACCCCGGAGCGGGCCGCGCAGCTTTCACGGCTGATCGACGATGCCCGCGCGGAAGACCGGGAATTGCGTCCGGACAACGACGAAACCGAAAACGATTAACGTGTAGCGGAGCTGTCAGGTGGCAAAACGTCGTCCCCGTGGCCGTAACGTCAACGGCATCCTGTTGCTGGATAAAGTCAGCGGCGTCAGCAGTAATGGCGCCCTGCAGATGGCGAAAAAGATGTTCGCCGCCGCCAAGGCCGGCCATACCGGTAGTCTGGACCCGCTGGCCACCGGCATGCTGCCGATCTGCTTTGGCGAGGCCACCAAGTTCAGCCAGTTTTTACTGGAATCGGACAAGAGCTATCGGGTTACCGCCAGGCTGGGCGTGACCACGGAAACCGGTGATGCCGATGGCGAGGTGGTCGGTACCGCGGACGTCACCGCTTCTCCGGCCCAGGTGGAAGAGGCGCTGATGAGCTTCATGGGGGATATCGAACAGATTCCCAGCATGTACTCGGCGATCAAGCATGAGGGGGTTCCTCTCTACAAGCTCGCCCGCGAGGGCAAGACCGTGGAACGCCAGCCCCGTGCGGTGACTATCCACGATATCCGCATCCTGCGTATCGAAGGGGATGAGCTGGAATTCGAGGTGGACTGCTCCAAGGGTACCTATGTGCGCTCCCTGGTGGAGGATACCGGCGCGAAGCTGGGTTGTGGTGGCCATGTAACGGCCCTGCGCCGCCTGTCGGCGGGGCCCTACCCGGCCGAGCGCATGCTGACCCTGGAGCAGCTGGGCAAAATCAAGGAAACCGGTGGGTTCGAGGCAATCGACGAACTGCTCTTGCCTTTATCCACCAGCGTGGCAGACTGGCCGCGCGTTGAGCTGGGTGACAATGCTGCCTACTACCTGCAGCAGGGTCAGCCGGTGATGGCCTCGGACCGTCCCTCGGACGGCTGGGTCAGTGTTTATCAGGCTTCCACGGACACCTTCCTGGGTGTTGGGGAAGTGCTGGAAGACGGGCGTATCGCACCCCGTCGACTGGTTTCGGGCTGATATGGCCTGATTCACCCGACGGCAGCTATAAATATGCGTGGCTGACCGTGTCATTCATTGTGCATATTGGAGCAAAACATGGCGTTAACCACTGAACAGAAAGCGGAAATCCTGAAAGAGTACGGTCAGAAAGAAGGCGATACCGGTTCTCCGGAAGTCCAGGTCGCCCTGCTGAGTGCCAACATCAATGGCCTGCAGGACCACTTCAAGGGTCACAAGAAGGATCACCACAGCCGTCGCGGCCTGATCCGCATGGTAAACCAGCGCCGCAAGCTGCTGGACTACCTGGCCAAGAAAGACCGCACCCGTTACCTCCAGCTGATCGAAAAGCTGGGTCTGCGTCGCTAAGAGGCGGATCTGGGGTAGCAACAACAGAAGCTCGGCATTCGCCGGGCTTCTGTTGTTTCTGGCACCGTGAATTTCATGCTGTTTCATTGGGCATGGGCGCCATGCCGGGCTATGATGCCCGGGCGAAAGATGGATTGTGTATCAGAGGCACGGGCCTCGAAGATTGTCGTGAAGAGAGAAGAGACGAGATATGTTCAATAAAATCACCAAACAGATTCAGTTCGGCCGTGACACGGTCACCCTGGAGACCGGGCAGATCGCCCGCCAGGCGACCGCTGCTGTCATGGTCCGTATCGGTGACACCGAAGTGCTGGTCACCGTGGTAGGCAAGAAAGAAGCGGATCCGAACAAGAACTTCTTCCCCCTGACTGTGAACTACCAGGAAAAGACCTACGCCGCTGGCCGTATTCCCGGTGGTTTCTTCAAGCGCGAAGGCCGCCCCAGCGAAAAGGAAACCCTCACCTGTCGCCTGATCGACCGCCCCATTCGCCCGCTGTTCCCCAACGGCTTCATGAATGAAGTGCAGGTGGTGGCCACCGTCATGTCCGCCGACAAGAACCAGGACCCGGATATCGCCGCCATGATTGGTACCTCCGCGGCCCTGTCCATCTCCGGCATCCCGTTCAATGGCCCCATTGGCGCCGCCCGGGTGGGCTTCAAGGATGGCATGTACATTCTCAACCCCAGCTACAGCGAACTGGAAGAGTCCGCGCTGGACCTGGTGGTAGCCGGTACCGAGCCTGCGGTACTGATGGTGGAATCCGAAGCCAAGGAACTGTCCGAAGACCAGATGCTGGGTGCGGTACTGTTCGGCCACATGGAAATGCAGCCGGTGATCCAGGGCATCAAGGAATTTGCCGCCGAAGTCGGAACCCCCAAGTGGGACTGGCAGGCACCCGCCGAGAACACCGAGCTGAAGAACGCCATCAAGGAAAAATTCGAAGGTGCGTTGGCCGAGGCCTACACCATCACCGAAAAGATGGCCCGTTACGCCAAGGTGGGCGAGCTGCGTGATGCCTGCGTGGAAGCGTTTGCCACCGGTGAAGACGGTGCCCCGGAAGCCGGCGAAGTGAAAGAACTGTTCGGCAAGATCGAGAAAGCCGTGGTGCGTGAAGCTGTGGTTTCCGGCAAGCCGCGTATCGACGGTCGTGCCCTGGACGCAGTGCGTCCCATCGAATGTGAAGTGGGCGTGCTGGCCAAGACCCACGGTTCCGCCCTGTTTACCCGTGGCGAAACCCAGGCCATCGTCACCGCCACCCTGGGTGGCATGCGCGATGCCCAGTTCATCGATGCGCTGGAGGGCTCCCGTCAGGACCACTTCATGCTGCAGTACAACTTCCCTCCCTACTGCGTGGGTGAGACCGGCATGATCGGCTCCCCCAAGCGGCGCGAGATTGGCCACGGCCGTCTGGCCCGTCGCGGTGTGGAAGCAGTGGTGCCCAACGAGAAAGACTTCCCGTACTCCATCCGCGTGGTGTCCGAGATCACCGAATCCAACGGTTCCTCCTCCATGGCGTCCGTATGCGGCACTTCCATGGCGCTGATGGATGCCGGTGTCCCGCTGACCGCGCCGGTGGCCGGTATCGCCATGGGGCTGGTGAAAGAAGAAGACGGCCGCTTCGCCGT
>JAKSCQ010000277.1 GCA_022360555.1 Pseudomonadales bacterium | reverse complement strand
TCCATCACGGTAAATTCGTAGCGGTGGCGCACGGTAACGAAGTCTTCAACGAAAGAATGGTCATCGTTGAGCTTGGCATCTACCTGGGCAATAACGCATTCGGCTTCTTCAATAGCCGACAGGTATTCGATCTCTTCGGTCACCTTGCCATCGATTACCTTGCGGTACGGGGATTCCAGGAAACCGTACTCGTTGGTGCGGGCATAGGTAGCCAGGGAGTTGATCAGACCAATGTTCGGGCCTTCCGGCGTCTCAATGGGACACACACGACCATAGTGGGTCGGGTGAACGTCACGCACCTCAAAGCCGGCACGCTCTCGGGTCAGACCACCCGGGCCCAACGCAGAAACACGACGCTTGTGAGTAATCTCAGACAGCGGGTTGTTCTGGTCCATGAACTGGGACAGCTGGGAAGAGCCGAAGAACTCTTTCACGGCAGCGGCCACCGGCTTGGAGTTGATCAGATCCTGCGGCATCAAGCCTTCGGATTCCGCCAGGCTCAAACGCTCCTTCACCGCACGCTCGACACGAACCAGGCCAACACGGAACTGGTTCTCAGCCATTTCACCCACGGAACGCACACGACGGTTACCCAGGTGGTCGATATCATCCACCACACCGTTACCGTTACGGATATCCACCAGTGTCTTGAGCACTTCGATGATGTCAGAGGTTTCTTCCCCCATCTGCTCGAAGTACTGCTTGCCTTCCTCGTCGGTACGGCTGCTGAAGTAGCGGCCGTCGTAAAGAATGCCCGGACCGGTTTCGTCTTCACGGCCCAGACGACGGTTGAACTTCATGCGGCCCACACCGGACAGGTCGTAACGCTCGTCGGTGAAGAACAGGTTCTTGAACAGGTTTTCTGCCGCTTCCTTGGTGGGCGGCTCGCCCGGACGCATCATGCGATAGATTTCCACCAGCGCTTCCAGCGGAGTGCGGGTGGGATCGGCACGCAGGGTATCGGCCATGAACGGGCCGTTGTCCAGGTCGTTGGTGTACAGGGTTTCGAACTCGCTGATACCGGCTTGTTCCAGCTTTTCCAAGGTTTCGGCTGTCAGCTCGGTATTACATTCCACCAGGATCTCGCCGGTATCCTGATCGATGATGGACTTGGCCAGGTACTTGCCCTGCAGGTATTCGGCAGGGATCTCCAGGTACTCAATATTGGCCTTTTCCAGCTGGCGGATATGGCGCGCGGTAATACGACGGCCACGCTCAACCACGACCTCGCCGTCGGCGAGGATATCAAAGGTGGCGGTTTCACCACGCAGACGCTCCGGCACCAGCTTCATGCGGTACAGGCCGTCTTCTGCCACGATCTCCTTGGTGTCGAAGAACATCTCCAGCACTTCGTCGGAGGTGTAGCCAAGAGCACGCAGCAGAATGGTCGCCGGCAGTTTGCGGCGACGGTCGATCCGGACAAAGACCTGGTCCTTGGGATCGAACTCGAAGTCCAGCCAGGAACCACGGTAGGGAATCACCCGGGCAGAATACAACAGCTTGCCGGAAGAGTGGGTTTTACCCTTATCGTGATCGAAAAACACACCGGGGGAACGGTGCAGCTGGGACACGATTACCCGCTCGGTACCATTAATGACAAAGGTACCGTTTTCGGTCATCAGGGGAATCTCACCCATGTAGACCTGTTGTTCACGGATATCCTTGATGGCACCACTGGATTCCTTGTCGTAAATCACCAATCGAATGCGCACACGCAGCGGTGCGGCATAGGTGGTACCACGGATAATACATTCTTTAACATCAAAAACAGGCTTGCCGAACTCGTAGCCGGCATACTCCAGTGCCGCATTCCCGGAATAACTGGAGATCGGGAATACTGACCGGAAAGCGGCCTCCAGACCGGAGTCCAGACGCTCTTCCGCACTTTTGTCCTGCTGCAGGAATTTGCGGTAAGAATCAAGCTGTATCGCCAGAAGGTACGGAACCTCCATGACCTTCGGAAGCTTGCCGAAATCTTTGCGGATCCGCTTTTTCTCAGTAAATGAGTATGCCATCTGCGTTCCTCAGCTGTTGACCTATCACCCCTGGGTGATATTTCTGCATGAAACCCCTCATACAGAAACGACAAAAGGCTGGCAGCCCTTAAGCTGCCAGCCGGCGTCTTTCCGCGCTTTCGTGGAAAGACATTGCGCTAATGCGCTTACTTGAGCTCGACGGTGCCGCCAGCCTCTTCGATCTTTTTCTTGATCTCTTCGGCTTCGTCTTTGGCAGCGCCTTCCTTGATGGGAGACGGAGCGCCTTCGACCAGCTCTTTGGCTTCTTTCAGACCCAGGCCAGTCACTTCACGGACAGCCTTGATCACGCCAACTTTCTTGTCGCCGAAGCCGGTCAGAACTACGTCAAACTCGGTCTTCTCTTCGGCAGCAGCTTCACCACCACCAGCGGCTGCAGGAGCAGCAGCAACAGCAGCAGCGGCAGTTACGCCGAACTTCTCTTCCATGGCCTCGATCAGTTCAACGAGGTCCATAACACTCATATCAGCGATAGCGCTGAGGATATCTTCTTTGGAAACGGCCATTTTCAATCTCCTAAATCACCACTCGGGCGATCCGATTGGATCGGGTAGTTACGCAGCCTGAACTATCAGGCAGCACTCTGTTTCTGGTCCTTGACTGCAGCAACCGTGCGAACAAATTTGCCGGGCACCTCGTTGAGGGTACGAACAAATTTGGCCACCGGGGCCTGCATTACGGACATGAGCTGAGAAATCGCTTCGTCGCGAGTCGGCAGCTTGGCCAGGATATCGATGTCCTGAGCGCTATAAGCCACACCACCCACAGCCAGAGCTTTTACTTCCAGCGCGTCATTGTCTTTGGCGAAATCCTTGATGAGTCGAGCAGCAGCGCCCGGATCATCCTGGGAAAAAGCCAAAACAGTGGGGCCAACCAGAACGTCGCTCAGACACTCATAATCAGTGTCTTTCACGGCGAACTTCGCCAGCGTATTACGTACCACTTTCAGGTACACGCCGGTTTCACGGGCCTTACTACGCAACTCAGTCATCTGAGAAACAGTGAGACCACGATAGTCAGCAACCACAGCAGACAGCGCTTCGTTAGCAACAGCATTGACCGAAGCAACAATCGCCCGTTTGTCCTCCAGATTCAAAGGCATGTTTACCTCCTGGATTCACAAACATTAACCGTCAAAATCGACTGCAATCTGATTTCGAGGCGGTCGCCAGAGCCGGTTTCCCGGCTATTATCGCGGAGCCACAACCTGAACACGTCAGGAAACAACTACCGCGCCTGCGCAGGCGGTTACCCCTTAGTCCCGGTCGCTTACTTGCCTCATGAAGGCAGACTCCAAAACGGTCCGGAAACCTGCGGTCTTTGACGCCCCGACGGCGCTCGTTGCGAATTCGCTAGCGAGAAACGCCGGGATCAAAGCCCTTTTGGCCCCGCCACAGGGCGGGAGCCGAATGTCTTACATTGCCAGGGAGGCGGGATCGATGGACAGACCCGGACCCATGGTGGTAGACAGGGTGACCTTTTTGAAATAGGCACCCTTGGCGGAAGACGGCTTGGCTTTCTTCAGGTCAGCCAGCAGCGCTTCCACGTTTTCCTTGATCGCATTGGTATCGAAACCAACCTGACCCACGGTGCAGTGAACGATACCGCCCTTGTCGGTACGGTAACGAACCTGGCCACCCTTGGCGTTTTTCACCGCCTGGGCCACGTCAGGGGTCACGGTGCCAACTTTCGGGTTGGGCATCAGACCACGGGGACCGAGAATGGTGCCCAGCTTACCGACGACGCGCATGGCATCGGGAGAAGCAATCACTACGTCGAAGTTGATTTCGCCGCCCTGAACCTGCTCGGCCAGATCGTCAAAACCCACCACGTCCGCACCGGCTTCTTTCGCTTCGTCAGCCTTGGCGCCTTGAGCAAACACCGCCACACGAACGGTCTTGCCGGTGCCGTGAGGCAGTACGGAAGCGCCACGAACATTCTGGTCGGATTTACGCGGGTCAACGCCCAGGTTGACAGCAACGTCCACGGATTCCTTGAACTTCACTGCGGACAGTTCGTTCAGCAGTGCCACAGCCTCTTCAACCTGGTACAGCTTGCCAGCTTCCACTTTTTCCCGGATGGCACGGGTACGCTTGGACAGTTTAGCCATTGGTTAACCCTCCACATCCAGGCCCATGGAACGGGCAGAACCCGCGATAGTGCGCACAGCGGCATCCAGATCAGCAGCG
>JAKSCQ010000275.1 GCA_022360555.1 Pseudomonadales bacterium | reverse complement strand
TCAGCCGCTCCCGTTCGATGGGCTGATACGGATCGGTGACCGTGCCCAGCAAGATGGGGCGGCACCGGTCACCGGGTTTGCGCAAGGTATCGCGCAACACTTCCGCCGCGTTTTCCTTGCAGAAAATTTCGCTTTCGAAATCCTGTCCCGGTGACAGGTCCACATAGGCATGATTGGGCCGGGCATAGCAGTAGATGCAGCCATGCTCACAACCCCGGTAGGGATTGATGCTTTGCTCGAACGGCAGGTCCGGACTGCGATTGGTCATGATGAGGCTTTTGGCCAGCTCCCGGTGATAGCGGGTGGGCCGATTCACTGGTGCCTCGTCGCTTTCACTGTGGCTGATGGCAAAACGCCCCGGCACCTGGCTGAGCGTACCCCGGTTCACAGCAGGCATAAGGCTCTCCTGTCCATATACTGTCTTTATGTACAGTATATGGACAGGCGCCCGGACTCAATACTTTTTGGCTGACTCGCCTCAGCTCCCTGTAGGAGCCGTCTCTCGGACGGCGAATGGCTACCCTGCGCTGTGAAGATCGCCGTCCGAGAGACGGCTCCTACAGGGCGGGTGTCCGCCAGCTTGGTGGCTGATTGTCACAAGCTGCGCAACTTGCGCAGCTCGCGCACGCCCACGGCCAGTGACATGAAGTCGTGGGGGCTGTCTGCCTGCAGGGTTTGCAGGCGGTGGATGCCGAAGGCGACTTTGTTGCTGGCCCGCTCTTCCCAGGCGGCGAAGCGGGCCTTGGCGTTGTCGCCGTCGTATTCCAGCACCTTGGCGGCCACTTGCCGGTGTAGCCGGTAGGTATCTTCGCGCAAATTGGCCCGGGCCAAGGCTTGCCAGCGACCCTGGACGCTGAGGTCGATGATGGAGGACAGCAGCCAGAGGATTTCCAGCCGGTCCCCCACCAGGAAGTAGACTTCCGCCGCCAGGGCCAGGGGCACCTGGGCCTGGGAGGCCAGTTCGATCACGTCCGGCGCGCTGCCCAGCACCATGGTGTTAGCCAGCAGACGGGCCTCTTTTTCCGGTACGCCGTCATCGCGCATGCCGGACACGGCCTGGTCCCACTCCTGCCGGTAGCTGCCCGGCAAGACATCCGGGAGCATGGCTTCCAGTTCGCCGATGCCCTTGCGGTAGCGGTTTACCGCTTCGGCCACCGGGCGACGGCCCCATTTGTAATGGATCAGCCAGGTGGTGGCGTGCTTCATCAGGCCGATGACGCGGCCGTACAGACGCAACTGCACCCGGCTGTCCACCACGCCGTCCAAACCATCAACGGGCTGCCAGTACAGGTCTCCGTCGAACACGGCATGGGCCATGGCATAGGCCTTAACCAGGCGGTGCAGGGAGAGGCCGTGCTCATCCGCGAAGCGGTGAACGAAGGCAAAGCCCATGCGGTTGACCACGGCGTTGGCGAGCACGGTGGCGATCAGTTCCCGGCGCAGGCCGTGGTTCAACAGGTCATCGCGGAACGAGTCCACCAGCTCTTCAGGGAAATAGTTGAGTACGTCGCGATCGAAGAAGGGATCATCCGGCACGTCCGATGCCAGCACCGCATCAAACAGGGCATTCTTGGTATAGGACAGCAGCACGGACAGTTCCGGCCGGGTCAGGCCCTTGCCACGGGTGCGGCGTTCCGTCAGGGATTCGTCATCGGGCAGGAACTCCACCGTGCGTTCCAGTATGCCCTGCCGCTCCAGGGTACGCAGGTGGTTGGCGTGTTCATCCAACCGGCTGGCGGCATTGAACTCCAGCAGGCTCAGCGACAGGCTCTGCACATAGTTATCGCGCAGTACGGCGGTGGCCACATCGTCGGTCATGCGTTCGAGCAGCGGGTCACGCGTTTCGCGGTCCAGCTCGCCATCGCGCAGGCGCTGGTTAAGGGGAATCTTGATATTCACTTCCCGGTCGGAGCTGTGCACACCGCCGGAGTTATCGATGGCATCGGTGTTGATGTGGCCACCATTAAGGGCGTATTCGATCCGCCCAAGTTGGGTGAGCCCCAGGTTGCCGCCCTCGCCCACCACCTGGCAGCGCAGGTCCTTGCCGTTGATGCGAATGGCATCATTGGCGCGGTCTCCTACCTCGGCATGGCTTTCGTTACTGCCTTTGACGTAGGTGCCGATACCACCATTCCACAGCAGTTCCACCGGGGCCTTGAGAATGGCGCCGATCAGTTCGGCGGGGGTCAAGGTGCTCTGATCGATCCCCAGAGCCTCCCTGGCCTGTTCGCTCAGGGTGATGCTTTTCGCACTGCGCGACCAGACGCCGCCGCCTTCGGAGATGCAGTCACGATCAAAGTCGTCCCAGGTGGTGCCCCGGGTGGTAAACAACCGCTGGCGTTCGGCAAAGGTGGCGGCCGGGTCCGGGTCGGGATCGATAAAGATGTGCATGTGGTTGAAGGCCGCCACCAGCTTGATCTGCTCGGACAGCAGCATGCCGTTACCGAACACATCCCCGCCCATGTCGCCGATGCCCACCACGGTGAAAGGCGTGGTCTGGATATCCTTGCCCCGTTCACGGAAATGGCGCTTGACGCTTTCCCAGGCGCCGCGGGCGGTAATGCCCATCTTCTTATGGTCGTAGCCGACGCTGCCACCGGAAGCAAAGGCATCGCCCAGCCAGAAGCCATAGTCTTCCGCCAGGCCATTGGCGATATCGGAAAAGGTGGCCGTGCCCTTGTCGGCGGCCACCACCAGATAGGGGTCGTCACTGTCGTGGCGGACCACGGACCGGGGCGGCACGATCTCGCCGGCCTGGCGGTTGTCGGTGATATCCAGCAGGCCGCGAATGAATTCCTTGTAGCAGGCGATGCCCTGCTTCTGCCAGGCGTCACGGTCCGCCGGGTTGCCGCGCTTGACCACAAAGCCACCCTTGGCCCCCACCGGTACGATGATGGCGTTCTTGACCATCTGCGCCTTGACCAGGCCGAGCACCTCGGTGCGGAAATCCTCGCGGCGGTCTGACCAGCGCAGGCCACCCCGGGCCACCGGCCCGCCACGCAGGTGGATACCTTCCATGTTGGGTGAATAGACAAAGGTTTCGAACATGGGCAGCGGGCGCGGCAACTCGGACACCTGCTTCGGGTTCAGCTTGAGGCTGACATAGGCTTTGTCATGCCCCTGCTCGTCGCTCTGGTAGAAGTTGGTGCGCAGCCCGGCGCGCACCACGCTGAGGAAAGCCCGCAGCACCCGGTCCGCATCCAGCGAGGCCACCTGGTCGAGCTGATGATCCATATTCTGGGCCAGCTTCATGCCTTCATTCTTGCGCTGCTCATCGCTGACCTGTGGATCAAAACGGTTTTCGAACACCTGCACCAGGGACCGGGCGATGGCGGCGTGATCCGCCAGCAACTGTTCCATGTAGCTCTGCGAATACGGCAGCCCGGTCTGCACCAGGTACTTGGTGAGTGTGCGCAGACACACCACCTGGCGGGAGTCCAACCCGGCCAGCAGCACCAGTCGGTTCAGGCCATCGTTTTCGGTATGGCCATGCCAGCATTGCAGGAAGGCTTCCTCGAAGTACCGTTTTTGCTGCACCGGACCCAGCGCGCAATCACCATGGACCTGCACATCGAACACCTGCACCCACTGGGTCTCGCCATCCCGTGGTGTCACCCGGGTGGGCTCCTGCCGCACCACCCGCAGCCCGAAGTTTTCCAGTGCGGGCAACACCTCGGAAAGCCCAATGGGCTTGCTCAGGCTGTACAGCCGCAGGCTGGTCGGGCAGGCGGTACCTTCACCGCTATCCACCGACAGGCAGGGCAAGACCGGCTGGTTGGACGAGAGTTGGGCCAGGTAGTGCAGGTCCGCCGCGGCTTCCATGGGGGGCGTGGTTTCCTGGTAGCCCACCGGGAAAGCATCGCCGTAGCGCTGGGCCAAGGCCGCGCCCTCCTCACCATCTTCACGCAGCACTTCACGCAACTGGTCGGTCCAGGAGCGGGTGACTTTCACCAATCGCTCCTCCACCTGGGCCTCGCTCATGGCCAGATGGGTGCCCTGGGGAATACGAATGATGCAGTGAATGCGGGCCAGCCCTTCGCGCAGGAAGTCCACGGTGCGATCCACGGACTTGCCATTGAAAAGATTCAGCAGCTCCTCGGTCACATGGTCACGCAATTCACGGGAGTACCGTTCGCGGCTGAGATAGACCATGCAGGAATAGAAACGGCCGTAACGATCACGGCGCATGAACAGGCGCAGGTGATGCCGGTCGCGCAAGGCGCGGATGCCCATGCAGATGTGATAGAGCTCTTCCTCACTGCACTGGAACAGTTCGTCCCGGGGCAACTGATAGATGATATCGCGCAGGTGCTTGCCGGAATGGGAGCGCTCCGGCAAGCGGGAACGGTCCAGCACATAGTTGACCTTGCGACGAATCAGCGGAATATCCCGGGGCCGGTTGATGTAGGCATCCAGCGAGAACAGGCCAATATAACGGTCCGTACCTTCCACGGTGCCATCTGCCGCCAGCCGTTTCACCGACACCACATCCATGTAATGGGGGTGATGGATCGAGGAACGGGCATTGGCCTTGGTCACCACCACCAGGCGGCCATGGGCAATATACTTGGCCATTTCATCTCGGGGGGCGATGAACTCATCCGCATCCGAATAACGGCTGCCCTCCCGAGCCAGCCCCAGGCCGGCGTCGTTGATCAAATGCAGGTGGATACCGTCGTCCACCTTTTCGGCTTCGGAACGGGCATAACCGAGAAAGGTGAAATGCTCCTCGGAAAGCCAATGCAGGAAGGCCCGGGCTTCAGCCTGCTCTTCCTTGTCCCGGTCCGGATAATCCCCGGAGAGATTCTCCAGCGACGCCTTCAGGTTATCGAGCATTGCCGGATAGTCGTCGACCACCACGCGAAGCTCACCGAGGATCTGCTGCAACCGTTGCCGTAACTCGGCGTAGTCTTGCTCGCCGGCCAGCGGCTCGAACTCCACATAGATCAGCGACTCGGCCGGATGCTCACCATCGCCCACGCCTGTCACATGATTCAGGATACCTTGCTCATCGCGCCGCACCTGGATAACCGGATGCACCGTCCAGTCAATGGCTGTGCCGGAATCACGCACCGCCATGGATACCGAATCCACCAGAAACGGCATGTCATCGGTGACGGTACGCAAACAGGCCAGCCCCCCCGGCTGTGAAGGTGGCTCGATCTCGATCAGCAGGGTCTTGGCCTCCCGCTGGCGAGCCATTTGCCAATGTGTCCAGGCGATATGAAAAAGCTGTTCGGGGGGGCGAGCGGTGAGCGCGGCCAGGCTCGTCATTTCGAAATAGGCCGCCAGAAAACTGCGGAAAAGGGGCTGCTCCTCGGCATCCACCTGTGCCGCTACCAGACTTTCCAGCTGGGCCTGCAACAGGGCCTGGCGCTGAGCGATGTCATCCTGCATCTATACCTCCGGCGTCCGTCCGAGGGCCGGTCGGGCAACGGCCCTTCATGATCACTCTATACCGGCGCCAACAGGCAATACCACCCCGGTTCTGTAATCAAAGACAACAACGGAGACAGGCGGATGACAAAGCGGATTATTCGGCGCTATCCAGGCTGGCACAATCCTGTGGTGCCATGGCATTGATCCATTGACGAATCAGGGCCACCGCCGCGTGATCGGCCAGGCTTCTGCCCAGTGGCGGCATCATGTCCTTGGCGTTGTGGGTGGCACGTTCCGACGCCAGGCGATATGGCAATACCGAGCTGTCCGCATCACCGGGTACGATATCGAAGGTAAGACTGTATTCGCCCCCATAGTAGCCCTGGGCACGATTGCAGATGCCGTAGGTGTAGCTGTTCTCGTCGCGCCAGTACTCCAGCCGCAAGCCGGATAACGCGCCGGAACCCACATCGCTGTGGCAGTGACTGCAATTGGCATCCAGATAGGATTTGGCACGCAGGTTCAACGGTTCACGGGAATCTTGCCAGCGCACCGCCCGTGGCCACTCAGCCGGGTCCGGTACCGCTGTCAGCAGCCCCAGCGACTGCCAGTGCGCGATCTGGTTCCGGCTGCCATCGGCATACTCCAGCACATGATTCAGTTGCCGCACCGTGGTACCCAGCGGGGTCATGCGCTCCCCTTCCACGCGCCCCTGATGGCACTTGCGACAGGCCAGCACATCCGGCACCTGATAGCGAAAATCCTGCTGTACCCCATCCACCATCACATAGGTATCGAGCACCTTGCCGATCCTGCTAAGGCGGGCATCGCTACCCTCCCAGACATAGGGCAAACCGACCCAGCCGGTTTCCCGGTGAATCAGCAGGCGGGTTTCGATCAGCCGGTCTTCGTTGCCACCGGCACTGACCGGCAAGGCAAAGGTCTTGGCCAGCACCGTGCCGACCGGAAAGACCAGGCCGGCCTTTTCCCGGTAATGGGCGGAGCGGTTATCGGGCAGGAAGAGAAAACGGTATTTACGGGCATGATCGGAAAAAAGACCGCTGGCCGGAGCAAACTTCACCCCGGGACCGGCGGGATCAACACGAGGATTGCGATCATCCGAAAACAGTTGATAGTGCGACAGGCGCGGACAATCCACTTCCGCCAGCGCCTGCCAGTTGGGGCCTTCGTTGTCCGTGAGGCAGCGAGGGTCGGCGGGCACCTCCCCGGGGGAAGATGGCCCTGGCGCCGTGGCGGTTCCACCACCGGAACCGCCACAGCCGGCCAGCACCATCAGCAATCCCCACAGACAGGCGTTTTTCATGACGCGGGGGAACAGGCCTCGGCAGGCAGGCTGTTGATCCAGGCTTCGATCAGCGCCACCCCTTCCTCATGGATCACGCCACGCCCCAGTCTTGGCATGCTGTCCTGGTTATTGGTGGTATCCATGCGGAAATGCAGGATGGAATTGGCCGCATCACCGGGCACCACGTCATAGGTCATTTCCCCCTGATCGTAGGCAATCGGGGTCTTGCAGACGCCGTGCTTTTCCTTCCCGGTATCATAGTCGCGCCAGTATTCAAGCTGCAGGCCAGTATAGGCGGCCGTACCACCCACGCCGTGACAGTGTGAGCAATTCACATCCAGATAGCCCTTGGCGGCGGCCATCAACTGCTCGTCACTGTAGCCGCTGATCAGGCCGGCATCTTCATCATGATAGGTAGGCACCTTGTCGACCTGGTCCAGACTCGGCAGCCCGGACAGGATACCGGCCTCGCTCCAGTGAGTAAGCTGGTTTTCCGGGCCGTCGCCGTAATCGAAGTCACCATTGAGGTGGCGTGCCTTGGGGCCAATGGGGATGAACACATTGGTGTCGCCATCGTCATAGCTGTGGCATTGCTTGCACTGGGCCCTGTCCGGCACCGCATAGGTGAAGGACTGCTGCGCCCCATTGTGTACCAGCTTGGTATCGACCAGTTTGCCCTGCGGGCGGTATTCGGCTTCCGTTCCCTTGTCATTCCAGACATAGGGCAACGCCACCCAGCCACTGTCACGGTGAATCAACAAACGGGTTTCGATCAGTGCTTCGGTATTGGTCTGCGGATCGTAACCCCGGTGCGCGGTATCCGCCGGCATGGCAAACGTCTTGGTTATGACGGTTCCCACCGGAAAATCAAAGACATCATCTGCCTGGTAGGTGGCACTCTGCCCGTCCGGCAGGAAGACAAACCGGTATTTGCTGGTGTAATCGGAAAACAGCGGCGTATTCAGATCATAAGCTATGCCGCCATGGGCATCCCGCGTGGGGTCGCAGCTACTGGCAAACAGATTGTAGTCAGACAGCTTGGCCAGGTTGTCATTTTTCAGTGCATCCCAGTTAACGTCCTGGCTTTCACTGACCTGACAGTTTTTGGTAACGGGGCCCGGTCCCGGCTGCTGGCCGGTTCCACCATCACTTCCCCCGCCACCGCCACAGGCAGTCAGCAAAACAGCGCTGGAAAGCAGGGAAACAGGAATCAGGGATTTCATGTCATCACTCCTGATTCCGGGCAGCCAGCGGCTGCCCGGAATTCTGACAAGAGAGGGGGGATTAAAGCGGCGCGACTTCGCAATGCTCACTGGTGGTGTCATCCACAACGCAACCGAACATTTCACCCTTGAAAGTCAGGGTCGCGGCCGGCAGTGGTTCCTGGCTGCAGTCGAGGAAATCAGTGCCAACGGCGGGGCTCAGAGTCGGGCCTTCCATAGTGGCCGCTGTGGCCGGATCGTAGGGATAGCCGATGGTGGCACCACTGTTATTCTGGAAGCAGACCTTGTCGCCAGCTTCATAGGCGCCAATACCGATACCAGCCAGCGCCCCGGTGTTGGCAAGCTGTTCGCCGGCACCGTCATAGATGAGGGCAGGCCACTCCAGGCCGGGGGTCAGGGTGAACAGGGTAATCATGTCCTGGATCAGGGCACCGTTGGGCGCCGCCCCCGTTTCGCTGATGGTGTTGTCATGCACATGGATATTGCGCACCAGCGGCAGCCAGCCATCCGCAATTACACTGTCGTAATCGCCACCGAAGACATTTTCATCCGCCAGCAGGAAGCTGGTGACGGCAACGGCCAGGGTGTCGTGCTTTTCCACGGTATTGTCGAAGATTTCCACGTCATCCGTGGACAGTACGATCACACCGGTGCCCGGCGGTACGATATGCACGCCACCCGGGTTGCTGCTGCTGTTGGCAAAGTTCTTGGTGTTGTTTTCATACACTTCATTGCCAAAGACACGCACACCGGAACCGTACTTGTCGTTACCAATGGGCAGATCGAAGACCAGCAGCCCCCCGGTGTTGTAGCGGGCGATGTTGTTGTACATGTCCGCATTGGTGGAATTCTCGATCTCGATACCGGCCACGTTGTATTCGGCAATGTTATTGCGCACCACAATGCTGTCGGACTGGCCCACGTAGATGCCGGCATCCGCAGAGCCGCGCACATAGCTGTTTTCCACCAGCACGTTGCTGCTTTCTACCGGGTACAGGCCATAGGCGCCGTTACCCTTGTCCGGCTCGCCCTGCCAGACGGTGGCGGTATAGTGAATGCGCACCCCATTGGCATGCTGCAGCTTGATAGCGTTATTGGCGGCTTCGGTGACAGCCAGACCATAGATTTCCACGTCATCAATATTGGTGATGAACAGGCCATCGTCACCGGCGGAGTCACTGAAATCCAGGATGGTCTTGTCCATGCCCTGGCCACAGATGGTCACATCAGCAACACGGTTTCCGCTGAGTTCCCCGTCCAATGTAAGGGTGTCCTGAAGCTTAAACGTGCCTTCCGGGAAAACAATCACGTCACCATCCTGGGCATCCAGGAAGGCAATCTTGGCACTGTCAGTCAGATTATTGGCATCCAGCTCAATGGCGCCTTCGCCGCCACAGGCGATCTCTTTTTGCGCGACATCAGCCGGCATATCCTGCGGGTACTGGTAGCCGACAGGATCTTGTGCCGGCGCCCCGCCGCCACTGCTGCTGCCACCGCCACCACAACCGGTCACGACCATGGCCAGCGCCGCTGGCGCCAGGATGGAGGCCGCCCGGCCTATTACGAATTTATTCTTATCCAATTTCATGGTGTGCTTTCTCCCGACAACGGAAACATATTTGTGACTCAAGTCACATTTTTACTGTGCCTGTGCCCCAGACTGGCCAATCAGGCCGTTACAGCAGACCGGATCACAGTACTATCGTGCGAACTCACCACTTTATGTGAGGGAGAGAAAGCCACAATGGCGCAAGGCGCCAACCACACAGGATGTGTGTCGCCCAATACCAAAGCATTAGAAAAACAAGGCGTTAATAAAAAACGCTTAGGAGCGGGACATGTTAAGCAAACACATCACCATCTTCCGTAACGACCTGCGCTACTGGCAGCGCCAGGGCCTGGCACAGGACGAACTGCTCCGGCTTGCCCGGCTGCCAGACGAGGCCCTGGGTGAAGACACCGAGCGCCTTGGCGTGGATGTGACCTACCAGTTGTTCGAGGCCGCGGAACACCAGCTCCGAGACCCGGCCATGGGGATTCGTATCGGTCAGCAGATACTGCTGCCGGATATCGCCCCACTGGGCGACGTCCTTCACTATTATCGTGATGGCTGGCAGGCCCTGAAAGTGCTGGAGACTTACTGGTCCCTGCTCTCGGAGGCCCAGCGGGTCAGCATCCATCACCAGGGGGAATACATTGCGGTTCGCTTCACCTCCGCCTCGGAGGTGCCGATCCATCGCATGCAGGTGCACTCCGTGCTCAGCGGCTTTCTGCGGCTCGCGGATGTGATCTTCGGCCTGCTGAGCACCCGGGATGTCCATCTGGAGCTGAACGAAGCAACCCCACACACCGAGCTGTTTTCAGCACTGACCGGGGTGCCGGTAACCGGCGGCAGTCTTCATGATCAGGTGTCTTTCCCGGCCTGGATTCTGGATATCGCCAATCCCAACCACGACGATGCCCGCCTTCAGACTGCCCTGACGCAATGCGACCGGGCCCTCCATGAGCTGGAGGACCATCATTTCATCGACCAGATCCGGGAGAGGCTGCGCGAGCAACTTCAGGCAGGCTGCTATGACCAGCAGAGCCTGGCCAGCAGTTTCAACATGAGTGTACGCAACCTGCAACGCCGGCTAAGCGCTCACCAGACCCGTTTCCGGGACCTGCTGGATCAGGTGCGGGCGGAACTGGCGGAGCAGATGGTGCGTTACAGCCAGCTCGGCTTTACGGAGATTGCCTGCCAGCTTGGCTATGAAGACCCCAGCTCCTTCCACAAGGCCTTCAAGCGCTGGCTGGGGCTGCCGCCGGGGGAATACCGGAATCATTGTCGCCTGGAAGTGAGTTGAGAAACCTCTCAGAAACGGATCAATACCGTGCCCGGGGATACGCTGTGTAGGGAGCACTGAGCCTAAGGCGAACGGCACCGTCCAGACGCCAATCGGTGCCGTTCGCCTTAGGCTCAGTGCTCCCTACGTCCCTGGCTCCCCCCCACTGTGGGAGCTTGCCTGCAAGCGATTCCCCGACACCAGAACAGGCAATCGCCAGCAGGCTGGCTCCCACAGGGCAACTGATCAGACGGCTCCTACACCGTTATTGCAGGCTTTCCGGCTGAACCAGCACCCAGGGCATGACCACCACGGTCCACAGGGTCTGGTCGGCCTCGAACCAGGCACCCGCCTGGTCATCGGCAACCTTGTCCACCTGCCCCTTTTCCTTCCACAACGCCAGGGTATCGGCCTGGTCTTCGGAAAAAGCCAGCGCCACATCGATCAGATCCAGCTCCGGTGCCACATACACCGTCTGGCCACGGGCAAAAAAAGGCTGCAGCTCTTTCCAGCTTGCCTTGGCGGTTTCCTGGTTGAGTTTGGCTCTGAGAATCTCGCGGTCTTCGGGTTGGTCTGACATGTACGGCTCCGTTTGCGGGCCGTGCATTATCCGGGTTCAGGGCGTGACAGGCAAAGGAGAGAAAAAAGAACGCCCGCCATTTGGGGTTGGCGGGCGGGCTGTACCGGGGCCGAAATAGAACTTCCTTGTTCATTGGCGTCCTTGCAAGGCGTACTTTAGGCAAGCGCCGGCCCGGAGATAAGTCGCTGACAACCTCACTTTCTGTAAGCCTTTTGCCATAACGAGCCGTCGCTTACGCCTACTCCCAATGGATAACCCTGCTCGCCTCCGGTATCGGCCTGCTTCGGCGGTCATACAGATTGAAGCACGCGCCATCCTGGTCGAACTGCACTTCGGAAAAGGCATTGTCGCTAAACACCTCGCCGGGCACGGTGACCTGCCCCAGCGGTCGCCCCCAACCGCCATAGAGCAGCCCCGGCACCCGGATCATGGGACGATACCAGCGGAAGGCCATCAACGCCGTGGGCCAGAACAGGCCAGAGCAGGTCCAGCTATGGATGGTCTTGCCACTGTTGAGCGTCAGGCAGGCGTACAGGGAAGCATGAACGTCGCCACTGAGCACCACCAGCTTGTCGGCCCGGCTTTGTGACATGGCGGTGAGCAGTCGCTGGCGCTGGTGGCGGAAGCCTTCCCAGGCATCCCGACCCCGGAACGGTCGGCGCTGCTCCGGAAACAGGACCACGGACGTAACCAGCACCTTGATTCGTTCCGGGTTGTGATCCAGCCACTGAACAAAGGCCTGCTCCTGGGCATCGCTGATCATCTTTCGCTGCCAGGGCCAGCGGCTCAATACCCGTTCGGTGCGCACATCCATAACAAAGAAATCCGCCGGCCCCCGGGAAAAGGTGTACCAGAAGCGGTCCGGGTCCCGATCCAGGTAGGTGCCGGCCTGGTTGAGCGGTGCCGCCGGAGAATGGGATGCCTGATAGATCTGGTAGGCCTTGATGGCCGCGGGGTATTTGCTGGTCCACAGCTCAGCATCCGCCCCCGAGGGCCAGTTATTCTCGATTTCGTGATCATCCAGAATCATGTAGGTGCTGGTTTCGCGCAACAGCCTGGCCAGATGGGGCTGGGAAAAACTTTCCCGATACAGCGAATCAAATTCCCGAAAGGTCGTCGCCGGCCCCAGTTTGTACATGGAATCGGCATACACCTGGTCCCCCCCGAACAGCACGAAATCAGGCTGATGCTGCCCGGCGTGGCGACTCATCTCGGCGAAGATTTTGTCAGCCCGATCATCCTCGACCACACCATCCAGGCCGACAAAACGATAACAGCAGGAACCGAACAGGAAGCGGGTGTGGTCCGCCGCCGGATCGTCAGTGACAAAGCGGCCCACCGGTACCGTGTTCCAGTCCAGGGGCATCTCTTCCTCGCTCTCCACCCAACCGGCCTGGTACTCATAGTGGCCGCCTGCCGTGAGCGCGTTGATGACCACCACGCCCGAGCCATCAAAATTGCCGTTCAAGCGAAAACGCCGAGCGGCAGACCAGTCAGCCTCTCCTTGCCGGCGCCAGCGGATGCGCCCCCACAGATATTTGTTGCCGGCGGCCAGCCGCCCCCTGGGCAAGGCGCCAAAAACACGCACATGCCCCGGCCCGGCCTCGCCAGTCACCGGCCCCACCGCAAAGCGGTTAACCATCATGGTCATTGGTTGTTGTTCCCCCAGATTGAGCCCCCCGGCTCACACTGATAGCATCACAGACAAGCGGTGCATGCACCTTATCATCAGGAATAAAAACTTTGTTCAAGGACGCTGCTACAGCCTCTTTCCTGCTTGTTGCCTTTTTCCTGTTCGGGCTTTCGCCATATGCCATGGCATCGAGCCCGGAGGTGCAGATTATTGGCGAACAACAACAGGAAAAACAGCCCTACGCCGGGCTGGAATATTTTTGTACCCCGCCAGAGGAAACGCTGGACATTACCTCGGTACAAGCCCGCGCTGATCTGCCCTGGCAATCTGCCCAGCGCAAGATGCCCAACCTGGGTTTCACAACGGACCAATGCTGGTTTCGTTTTGCCGTTCGCAACCTGAACCGCTTGCATAGCGACTGGCTGCTCCGGGTCGATTACGCCATGCTCGGCGAACTCGACGCCTACCAGCTCGATGCCGGCGGCAATCTGGTCGGCCACTACCAGGCCGGCATGGACCGGGATTTTTCGGTACGGCCAAACAATTTCCCCACGCCGGCTTTCCCGATGACACTGCCCACCGGAAAGGACAGCGAAGTCTACCTGCTCGTGTCATCCGCTCACAGCATTCAGCTCCCCCTGGAGCTGGTCAGCCACGAACGTTTCAGCCAGCAGGCCCAGAACCAGACCATTGTGCAGGGCATTTTCTTCGGCGGCATGCTGGTAATGATTCTCTACAACCTGTCGCTGTTCTTTTCCATTCGTGAACGGGTCTACCTGCTTTATGTCTGCTGGTCCGCGGTGGTAACACTGTTCATGGCGGTACTGCATGGCTACGCGCACCGTTATTTCTGGCCACATTCGCCACTGGTCAGCCAGTACATCATTCATTACCTGCTGCCACTGATCGTCATTCTTCCTTCGTTGTTCACCCTGCACTTCCTGGCCCTGAAGGAGAAGGCACCACGAATGGGGGTCTGGCTGCGTGCCCTGGTCATGGCCGGCACCCTGCTGTTGCTGGCCGCGCCCTTTACCAGCCGTACCTTCCTGATTCCCATCTCCGTCAGTGCCATTCTGGTGATGGATTTCAGCGTGTTCATTATCGGCCTGCTACGTACCCGGGCCGGTGATCCGGATGCCCGCATCTTTACCGTGGCCTGGTCCTGCTTCCTGGTCGGGGCAGCGGCCATGGCGTTGAACAAATACGGTTTTGTCCCCCGCACCACGCTCACCGAATACCTGGTGCAGGCTGGCGTTTTCCTGGAAGTGGTGCTGCTCTCGATGGCCCTGGCCCGGCGCATCAACCGGCTCAAGGAATCGCATTCCGACTCCATTCGTGAACGTGCCATCGCCGAAATGGAGGCTTTCAAGGCCGGCGCCCGCAACCATGCCAAGAGCGAATTCCTGGCCACCATGAGCCACGAAATCCGCACCCCCATGAACGGCATCATGGGTATGACCGATCTGCTGCGCCGCACCCCCATGAGCCAGCAGCAGGCGCAATATGTGAGCACCATTTACCAGTCCACCCAGTCGCTGCTGACCGTCATCAACGACATTCTCGATTATTCCCGCATCGAATCCGGCAAGCTGGAACTGGACTACCAGAGCATCGCCCTGGAAAGCATTGTGGATGACTGTGTACGCCTGTTTGCCCTGCGTTCCAGCGAAAAACAGCTACCGCTGTATATTCATATCGACAGCCGGGTGCCGGAGCGGATCAAGACCGACCCCATCCGGCTCAAGCAGATTCTTACCAACCTGCTCAGCAATGCGTTCAAATTCACCGAGCGTGGCAGTGTCTCCCTGCACGTTACCCTCAAGCAGCCGCCCAACAACAAGAACATCTGTGGCCTGATGATCGAAGTGGTGGATACCGGCATCGGTCTCGACGAAGGTCAGCAGACCGGCCTGTTCCAGGCCTTCAACGAACTGTCCGGCAAGGGCAAGCACAACGGCGCCGGCCTGGGCCTGGTCATCTGCAAACGCCTGATTGAACTGCTGGGTGGGGAAATCGGGGTTTCCAGTTCCCTGGGCCGGGGGGCCACCTTCTGGCTCTCGTTGCCGGTGGAAGTGGAGAAAAGCAGCGCCCAGCCCGCCCTGAAAAATCGCACCGCCGTGCTGATTTCCCAGACGCCGGCACAGTTGCTGAGCCTGTCGCAGATCCTCAGCCGCTGGGGCGCCCAGACCCGCGAATACCGGGATGTGGAAACCGCGCTGGACCCGGTCAATCCATCAGCACCGGTGGACTACGTGATCGCCGAGCACCACGTGATGGCCAACCCGCAATACGTGGAGCGACTGCGCCAGCACTTCGGCAACCCGACCCTGGTGCTGCTGCACCCCACCGGCAAGCCGCTCAGCGATACCCTGCCCGAGGACCTGCTGCTGATCGAGACGCCCTTCTCCTGCCAGGCCCTCAAGCGCAGCCTGCTCACTGGCGGAGACACCGACACTGCCCCCGCCCCCACAGCGGAGCAAACCGTGGTACTGGAACGGGGCAACGCCCTGAACGTGATCGTGGCGGAAGACAACCCAGTCAATCAGTTGGTGATCGACAGCATTCTCAAGTCCCTGGGCATCCACGCCACCCTGGTCAACGATGGCGAAAAGGTGCTTGCCCTGGTCGAGGAACAACCCAACTACTGGGACGTGATTTTCATGGATTGCGAAATGCCGATCATGGACGGTTACCAGGCCACCCGTGAAATCCGCGCGCTGGAGAAAGGCCTGTCGAGCCAGCCTCACTGCTGGATTATCGGCCTGTCCGCCCATGCCACCGGCGAGTATGTCCAGAAGGCCCGGGACGCCGGCGTGGACGACTATCTCAGTAAGCCCGTCTCACAGCAGCAGGTCAGCGACGCCCTGAAACGGGCTCAGACTTCCGCTTCCAGCGGCGTGTCCGACTGACTCAGCAAGGCGGCGCACAGGTTGACCAGCTCCCGCACCCGCACCGGCTTGCCCAGGAACGCATCGCATCCGGCGTCCAGACAGCGCTGGCGATCCACCGCCAGCACATTGGCGGTGAGTGCCAGCACCGGTTTGGAAAAGCCCCGGTCGCGCAGGGCCTGCACGGTCTGGTAGCCGTCCATCACCGGCATCTGCATGTCCAGCACCACCAGGTCGAAAGCCGGGTCGGCATCAAACAGCCGGCAGGCCTCCTGCCCGTCACAGGCCTCCACAACAGTCAGGCCGGCCTTTTCCAGCACCTTGCAGACAAACAGGCGGTTCACCGCATTGTCTTCCACCAGCAGCACCCGGCCTGACAGGAAAGCGGCCTCCAGTGACGGCTCCGGCGCGGTCAGCATCGGTGTGTCCTGGTGGATTTCACAAGCCACGGTCAGCGGCAGGGTCAGGACAAAACGGCTGCCCTTGTCCAGCTCGCTGGATACCGCGATATCGCCCCCCTGGCTGATCGCCAGTTGCCGGTCAATGCTCAGCCCCAGGCCCGTGCCACTGTAACGCCGGGAATGGGAAGCATCCGCCTGGGAAAACGGCTGGAAGATTTTCGACAGGGCCGCCTCGCTGATACCAATCCCCGTGTCCTCCACGGCCACCTGCAAGGTCTGCTCCTGCTCGGACCAGGAGACGCTGACATGCACATACCCTTCTTCGGTAAACTTCACCGCATTGCCGACCAGGTTCACCAGCACCTGTCGCAACCGGAAGGCATCGCCACATACCGTCGGAGGCATGTCGGTCACATAATCCAGCGACAGAGAGACATCCTTCTCGGCGGCACGCAGTTGCAGGCTTTCCACCGCATCATCCAGCAGATCGCTGACGGCAAACAGGCGCTGCTCATCATGCAACTGCCCGGCCTCGATCCGCGACAGGTCCAGCACATCGTTGATCAGGGCCAGCAGGGCATCGCCATTGTGCTGGATGATTGTCAGATAGCGGTTCTGTTCTGCTGCGCTGAGCTCCCCGTCACGCAACAGCTCCGTGTAGCCGAGAATGGCGGTCATGGGGGTACGGATTTCGTGACTGATATTGGCCAGGAACTGGCTCTTGGCCTGGCTGGCCTCCTCGGCCTGGATACGGGCTTCGGCAAGCTGATTCTGGGCATGGTGAATGCTATCCACCATGGCGTTGAAATCCTCCGCCAGAGCGCCGATTTCATCATCGCCCAGTACCGGCACCCGCTGGTCCAGCGCCCCGCCCCGAGCAATGGAACGCACCGCGTTGTGCACCAGCTTCAACCGCCCGAACAGCATGGGCTGGATACGGTAATTCACCGCTACCACGGTCAGCCCCGCCAGGACCACCATGATAAGGACCGTGACAGCCACCGCCAGCAGCATGGGCCGGTAGCCCAGCCGGGGCAGCTCCACCGCCACCTCCAGCGGTGTCCCACCCAGATAATCCGGCAGCGGGAAGCGGCCCAGCATCTCGCCATTATCCGCCGCTTCCACAGAACGGCCTGGGCTCAGCGCTGCCGGCACCTCGCGCACATACAGGGCTCGCCCCACCCGCTCGGACAGGTAGCTCAACCAACCGCTGTCCAGCCAAACCCCCAGCAGGTAAGCCTGACAGCCAGACTCCACTGCGGTACTGAACAGCAAGGGCCGGTTGCGAACCTCGACCACCCCCCAGATGGGCATGCAGCCCTGCTCGTTGAAACGGCTGGCAAGCTGCCGTAGCGCCGGAGAATCCACGGTATCGGTATTGCTGGACCAGGTAATCGCAGCCCCCTGCAGCTCCATCAGCAGGTCCAGATGACCGACGCCCCCCTGATTGGCGGGGGCCTTATCGGGCTGGCGTGACCAGTCCTGCGCCCGAACCCGCAGCACGGAAAGCTGGTCCACAAAGGCGGCTTCCACCTTTTCCAGCTCCCGTTCAGCATTTTCCTCGGCCAGGGAATCCACCAGAACCAGGTTGATCCCGTACATCGCCACTGCCACCAGTGCAACGCAGGCCGCCGCCGAAGTCGCCAGCAACCAGCGAATGCGCACCCTCAAGGACATTATTGTTCTTCCCTCCTTAAACCCCGCTCAACCCTAGCATATTCACTGCCAGCGGAAAGGGCGTATTCCACGGAGTCAGCCTGTCCATGGCCCAACGGCAAACGCAGGGTGAAAATGGCCGCCTCCCCCCGTATCATAGGTCCCCCTTTTTCCGGAATGACGACGCAGTCCCCATGAGTAAGACACCGCGCAAGATCCTTGTGACCAGTGCCCTGCCCTACGCCAATGGCCCCATCCACCTGGGCCATCTGCTGGAATATATCCAGACCGACATCTGGGTCCGCTTCCAGAAGCTGCGCGGCGAGGACTGCACCTACGTCTGCGCCGACGATGCCCACGGCACCGCCATCATGCTCAAGGCCGAGGAAAACGGCGTGACCCCGGAGCAGCAGATCGCCCAGGTCAAGGCGGACCATGAGCGTGACTTCTCTGACTTCCAGATCCGCTTCGACAATTACTACAGCACCCACAGCCCGGAAAACCGCGAGCTGTCCGAGCTGGTCTTCCAGCGCAACAAGGATGCCGGCTACATTGTCGAAAAGACCATCACCCAACTGTATGACCCGCAGAAAGGCATGTTCCTGGCGGACCGTTTCGTCAAGGGCACCTGCCCCAAGTGCAAGGCCGAAGACCAGTACGGCGATAACTGCGAAGTATGTGGTGCCACCTACACCCCGGCGGAGCTGATCGAGCCCTATTCCGCCGTCAGCGGTGCCACCCCGGTGGAAAAGGAAACCACCCAGTTATTCTTTGACCTGCCCAAATTCGAGCCCCTGCTGCGCGAATGGACCCGTTCCGGCGCCCTGCAGGAGCAGGTGGCCAACAAGCTGCAAGAGTGGATCGAAGACCTGCAGCCCTGGGACATTTCCCGCGAGGCGCCCTACTTCGGCTTCGAGATTCCCGGCTACCCGGGCAAGTATTTCTACGTCTGGCTGGATGCCCCCATCGGCTACATGGCCAGCTTCAAGCATTACTGCGACCGCGCAGGCCTGAACTTCGACGATTACTGGGGCAAGGAATCTACCGCCGAGCTGTACCACTTCATCGGCAAGGACATCATCAACTTCCATGGCCTGTTCTGGCCCGCCATGCTGGACGGTGCCGGGCTGCGCAAACCCACCGCCATCTACAGCCACGGTTTTGTCACCGTGAACGGCGCCAAGATGTCCAAGTCCCGCGGCACCTTCATCAAGGCCCGCACCTATCTGGATCACCTGAGCCCGGAATACCTGCGTTACTACTTCGCGGCCAAGCTCTCCAGCCGGGTGGATGACTTCGACCTGAATCTGGAAGACTTTGCCCAGCGGGTGAATTCCGACCTGGTGGGCAAGCTGGTGAACATCGCCAGCCGCACCGGCAACTTCGTGAAGAAGTTTGGCGGCACGCTCAGTGAAGAGCTGGACAACCCGCTGCTGGTGCGCGAAGTCCAGGAAGCCGGGCCGCGTATTGCCGAGTTCTACGAAAAGCGCGAATTCGGCAAGGCCATGCGCGAAATCATGGCCCTGGCCGACCACGCCAACGGCTACATCGCCGACAAGGCTCCCTGGACCCTGGCCAAGGAAGACGGCAAGGAGCAGGAAGTGCTGGCCATCTGCACCACCGCCATCAACGTCTTCCGCCTACTGGTGATCTACCTGAAACCAGTACTGCCCGCGCTCGCCGAACGGGCCGAGGCCTTCCTGCAAGTGAACCCGCTCACCTGGAGTGATGCCGACCAGTTGCTGCTGGGCCACGACATTGCCAAGTTCAAACCCTTGCTGGGCCGCATCGACATGGCGCAGATAGAAGCCATGCTCAATTCCTCCAAAGAAGACGTACCGGCCAAGCCGGCCAGCACCAAGAGCAAATCGAAAAAGGCCAACGACATGGCGGACGACACCATCACCATCGACGACTTCCTCAAGGTCAAACTACGCGTGGCCCGCGTGGCCAAGGCCGCCCATGTGGAAGGGGCCGACAAGCTGCTGCAACTGACCCTGGATGTGGGCGAGCTGGGCGAGCGCAACGTGTTCGCCGGCATCAAGGCCAAATACAGCCCGGAGGATCTGGAAGGCAAGCTGGTGGTGCTGGTGGCCAACCTGGCCCCGCGCAAAATGAAGTTTGGCGTCTCCGAAGGCATGGTGCTGGCCGCCGGCCCCGGCGGCGAAGACATCCATATCCTCAGCCCGGACAGCGGCGCCAAACCGGGTATGGAAGTGCGTTAAGAACGAGTTTCGGTTGCGAGGCGCGAGTTTCGAAAGGCATAAACCCCAAAACACGGGAACGCCTGATGATTTTCGCGACTCGTAACCCGTAACTGAACTCCTCGCCACTCCTGCCTCAGGCATTGAATAACCGGAGGCTTCCATTACGGATTTTCCGTCAACTGATAGTGCAGCTCACGCACCCCCACCCGCGCACCACCATAATCCGCCTTGTTCCCCGACGTATACAGCCCAACCTTGAAATAACACTGGTAGTGGCTCCAGCCCGCCACGTTCTCCACATGCACCAGGCTGTCGTTCAGCACGATATAGACCTGATGATTGTGGGCATAGAGCGCCACATCAAAATCCCCGTCCGGCCGGGGGATCAGCGGCACTTTATGGTAGCCTTCGTCATCGTGGTAAAAGACAGCGACCAGATAGTCCCGGTAGGTCTGGCCGTCAATCTCCTGCTGCTTTTCCCAGGTCAGTCGCAGCGGCGGCTTTACCCGCCAGTCTTCCTTGCGCTGCAACTGCATCCAGGTGAACTCATCCAGCTCCGAGGCTTCCAGCCGCATGGTGGCATGCACGCTGTTGCTGTCGCGCACTCGCCACTCGGGGTATTGCCGCAATTCCGCCCGTTTCTTTTTGTCCCCATCGCGAGACAGATCAAAGACCAGATAAGGCCCGATAAAATAGAAATACGCCATTTCCGGGTAGGTCAGCAAAGTCTCGCTGTCGGTGACGTGCCAGACCACTTCGTCGCCAATTTCGTATTGCAGATCACTGGTGGAAAAGGCGTCGTCAAAGGCCGCAGCAGCCAGCGGCAAGGGCAGCAGAAAAAGCACCGCCGTCATCAGTTTCGGTATTCCCATGGCCGCCTCCGCATGTTCGCTACACGAACCACTCTAGAAGGCGGCCTGAATGACAACCACGACACTTTCAGCTAGTTATGCCGCTGCCAGACGAGCGGGATTCAGCGCAGCAGAGACCGGATGCCGGCCAGCATGATGCTTTTCAGAGCGTCACTACAGCGCCGGATCATGGGAAAACGTGACCTGTTTCACACCGACTCGCGCCTGCCCGTGGGCAGGCTGGCTGCCGGAGGTATAGAGCCCCAATTTGAAATAACAGTGGTAACTGCTCCACCCCGCCACATTTTCCACATGCACCAGGCTGCCATTGAGGCGAATAAAGACCTGATGGTTATAGGCACGCAGCTCAGCGGTCATCTCCCCATCCGGGCGGGGAATCAATGGCACTTTGTGGTAACCGGAATCTTCGTGATAGAACACCGCCACCAGATAATCCTGGTACACCTTGCCATCCAGCGTCTGGGCCTTGGCCCAGGTGAGGCGTAGCGGCGGTTTTACCGAGTAAGGCTCCTTGCGGTGCAACTGCATCCAGGTATATTCATTCAGCGACGACGCTTCCAGCTTTACCGTCGCGGCCATGCGATTCTCATCGGCGATTTTCCATTCCGGATACTGGCGCAATTCTGACCGCGCTTTGGCTTTGCCCTTGCGTTCCAGCTCAAACACCATGTAAGGGTCACTGAAATGGAAATAGGCTGTCTCGGGATACGCCAACAACTCATTACTGGAATGCGTTTTCTTGGCCGAACCATCGGTGATTTCGTATTGCAGAACACTGCTTTCCAGCGCGCCATCGAATGCTGCCTTGAAATCTCCCTCCGGGCCGGGCTCTGGCGAAGCCTCTTCCCCGCCCTCATCTTCGCCAGCCTTGCCGCTCCCGGTGGACTCATCGCCACCAGACGGCGCCGGCGATACCGTCCCGGCGCTTCCACCGCCGCCTCCGCAAGCGGCCAGACTTAACGCCAATATCAACATGATGATGCTATACAACGAGCCCATACCCTGACCTGGTAATTTCCCATGCGTTTGAGCAGATTCCTCCCTGGATTCCGCACCACTGTGTGGCTATTCCAAAGTAGCAAGACTTTATTCGTAGTCATGCCATAACGGATGGAAATGCTAATTACGCAGACAAAGGGCATCCACGGCATTTTGGTAAAAATGTGAAGCCGGCAGGTAAGAAAAAGCGATTAAGCCGAGTCAATATTTTTTACGGAAGCATTAGTTATAAAGGGGAGATTAAAAACAGGAACCGACCCATAAAAACTAGCCAAAGGTATTAAGGAGCCTCTGAATAACTCCTTGCGTGCTCAGCGAGGCCTGAAGCGTGCAGCTGTTGTGTCTTGTCTCGACGGACAGGGTGGTTCCCTTTCCTAGAGGCAAGGC
>JAKSCQ010000271.1 GCA_022360555.1 Pseudomonadales bacterium | reverse complement strand
GTGGACAGCGAGGCCCGTACGGCCTCGCGTTTGAAATCATCACTGAAGTGGCGTTTGGGTCTGTATTTCATGACACCTTCTCTCCAAATGAAAATGTCTACTTTTTCCGGGCCACTCCAGCTGCGCGAGCAGCGATTGCCGCAATCATTACAGCACTGAGGCCGCGCCCAGACACTGGGCGCGGCCTCATGCGTTTCAAAACATGAAAAACCGTCTCGCGACGTTATTAATTATTCATTATTAACTATTAATTGCTCTTTAGCGCATAAACCCCAGCTCCCTGAGCTGATGGATCTTGTCTCGGGTGGCGGCGGCGTCTTCGAACTCCAGGTTCTTGGCGTGCTCCATCATCTTCGCTTCCAGCTTCTCGATTTCCTTCGCCACTTCCACCGGTGACATGGCCTCGTAGGGTGACGCCTGCTCGGCTACCTTCTTGCCCTTTTCGCCCTTGTACTTGCGGTCGAAACGGCTGCCGCCGCTATCATCCATGATGTCGCGGACTTGCTTGTTGAGCTTCTGCGGGGTGATGCCATGTTCCTTGTTGAAGGCTTCCTGTTTCTCCCGGCGACGGTCGGTTTCGCCGATAGCCCGCTCCATGGAACCGGTCATCTTGTCCGCATAGAGAATGGCGCGGCCATTCACGTTTCGTGCGGCCCGGCCAATGGTCTGGATCAGGGAACGCTCGGCGCGCAGGAAGCCTTCCTTGTCCGCGTCCAGAATGGCCACCAGGGCCACCTCCGGCATATCCAGCCCCTCGCGCAGCAGGTTGATGCCCACCAGCACGTCGAACTTGCCCAGCCGCAGGTCGCGAATGATCTCCACCCGCTCCACGGTATCGATATCGGAATGCAGGTAGCGCACCTGGATGCCGTGCTCGTTCAGGTATTCGGTGAGGTCCTCGGCCATGCGCTTGGTGAGCGTGGTCACCAACACCCGCTCGCCCTTGGCGATGGCCTCTTTGGCCTCGCCCAGCAGATCGTCCACCTGGGTGGTAGCCGGACGAATCTCGATTCGCGGGTCCACCAGGCCGGTGGGGCGCACCACCTGCTCCACCACCTGGCCGGCGTATTTTTCCTCGTAGGGGCCCGGCGTGGCGGACACGAAGATCATCTGGGGGGCCAGCCGTTCCCATTCCTCGAACTTGAGAGGGCGGTTGTCCATGGCCGACGGCAGCCGGAAACCGAAGTTAACCAGGGTTTCCTTGCGCGAGCGGTCGCCCTTGTACATGGCGCCGAGCTGGGGAATGGTCACGTGGGACTCGTCCGCAATCAGCAGGGCATTCTCGGGCAGGTAGTCAAACAGGGTTGGCGGCGCTTCTCCCGGAGCGCGGCCAGAGAACAGCCGGGAGTAGTTCTCCACCCCGTTGCAGTAACCCAGCTCCTGCAGCATCTCGATATCGAAGCGGGTACGCTGCTCCAGCCGCTGAGCCTCCACCAGCTTGTTCTGTTCCTTGAGCTCGGCCAGACGTTCTGCCAGCTCTTCCTTGATCATCTCGATGGCCTTGAGCACCGTCTCCCGGGGCGTCACGTAATGGCTCTTGGGATAGATGGTGATCCGCCCCACCCGATTGATCACTTCACCGGTGAGCGGGTCAAAGATGCTGATGGACTCCACTTCGTCATCGAACAGTTCGATGCGAACCGCCTCTTTTTCCTCTTCGGCCGGAAAAATATCGATCACGTCCCCCCGCACCCGG
>JAKSCQ010000270.1 GCA_022360555.1 Pseudomonadales bacterium | reverse complement strand
TTGGGATGCCTGGCAGATTGTAAGAGCCGATCATCTCGCGTGCATGCTCGGTTCTATCTTCAAAGAGTAATGCACCTGATTTTGAACTGAGTAACCGGCATAGGTTTGCAAGTGTCAGGTTCCAGTGGTCTTGTCTGTAAGCGGATTCATAGATATCATCAATCAGTGGGAGAAGGTCAATATCAGAAAGTAATGACACGCTTCAAGCCTCATTGCTGATGTGACATTTTTCGTTTTCTGGGCCGGGGTTGTGGCCGAGCCTGCTATTGATTATCAATCGAATTACTTCTTGTTGTTTGCTCACCCCCATTTTCGTAAAAACCCCTTTTAAGTGGCTGCGTATGGTTTCCTTGCTAACGCCTTTTTGTGTGCTGATCTCCTCTATTGAAAGACCATTTACTAGCGCGATTGCTACACCAGCTTCAGTGCGGGTCAACCTGAATTGGCCCATCAAATCTTCTTCGATGCAGGAGACGTCTGCGCCTGGATTGTAGATATAGAGAATAATCTGACCGTTTCCGGGCGGAGGGTTATTGTCGGTTTTTTCCGGATTTGTCACGATAACCGTTAGAGGGTGTGGATATGCTGGGTGATGAAGGCCGAGAGCCTGTCTTTGTGAATATGAAGCATCTTCTTCGGCCATAGCTTGCCGCATCGCATTCACGGTTTGCCACAAAGTTGCGGCTTCATCTGATGAGTGTGTATAGAGCCGATCTTCTATAAGTTGCAGAGCAGGGTGGTGCGACAGTAGTTGCTCAGCCATGGGGTTGCAGTAGGTGACCCGGTTTTCGGTATTCAGTACAAGGATGCCGACCATCACCTCTGACAGGGCCAGTCTCAGAGAGGCCTCCCGGCGCTGGCTCCGGTGTAGGGTGCGGTGAATGTGCAGTGCGCGTTGAAAGTGGGGGAATAGGGCATCAAGTAGGCCCAGCTCATCACTGCCGAAAGGTTGGGCTTTGAAAGACCGGTGTAGGCCGATACCGGCGTGCCAGTGCTCATTATTGAATAAGCCGATGGCTGCAACATATCCGATATCCTGGGGTTTTTGAATAAAGCGGTAAGAAAGTGGGTGACTGGCCTTTAACTGTTCTGGCGTGACTACCTGAGCGGCTTTGCCGACCGGGCGAGATGCCTGTATCTGGAATACCACGTCGTGTTTGCCCATTCCTGCTTGGTAGGCCAGTACACCAAGTTTGGGAATGCCGTGGCTGGCGAGGATATAGCGAGTACCTTCACTATAATCTTCCACATGAATGCCGCCGCCTTTGGCTTCGAGCCTCTGACAGAGTTGCTCAAAGACGTACTGCCAATGTTCCGGGCGGTATGAAGCTTCGTAGATTTCCCCGATAAAAGAAATCAGATCTTTCTGATTGGTCATATGTTTCCTCAAGACTCAATATTTGGGGAACATGCTTGGGCTCCCCAGCCGAATGCATCTTTGTGCAGGGCGCCTTGAGTAATTTGTGGCGACGAAATTGCCGATCCATGTGATGCTTTTCCC
>JAKSCQ010000102.1 GCA_022360555.1 Pseudomonadales bacterium | reverse complement strand
CAACGGCGACGACGTGAAAGTCGGCCAGCCGGTTGTGGATGGCGCCAAGGTAACCGCGGAAGTGCTGGAGCAGGGTCGTCACAAGAAAGTGAAGATCGTCAAGTTCCGTCGTCGCAAGCACTCGCGCAAGCAACAGGGTCACCGCCAGTGGTACACTGCGGTGAAAATCACCGGGATCCAGGGCTGATCCTTAGGACATTTGTAGAGAGGATTGAGACATGGCGCATAAAAAAGCCGGTGGTAGTACAAAGAACGGTCGCGATTCGGAAAGTAAACGCCTTGGCGTGAAGCGCTATGGCGGTCAACTGGTCAGCGCTGGTGAAATCATCGTTCGCCAGCGTGGCACCAAGTTTCATGCTGGTGTGAACACCGGCATCGGCAAGGACCACACCATCTTTGCCCGTGAGACTGGTCGCGTTAAGTTCGAAACCAAGGGCCCGCTGGGTCGCAAGTACGTGGTGATCGAGCCCGTGGCCTGATCCGTCCGGATCGGAAAAAGCCCCGCGAGGCTCCTGCCCGCGGGGCTTTTTTGTATATGGGATGCGGGCACGCCCAAAAAAACTGGCGGGTCTCTGTGATCCATCATCATGCTGCTTGCGTGTCGTAGCGCCCCCGTTACCGTAAAATGGCATTTATCCAGCTAAGAGTAATCCACCCATGCAATTTGTCGACGAAGCCACCATTGATGTCCATGCCGGCAAGGGCGGGGATGGCTGCCTGAGCTTTCGGCGGGAAAAATACGTGGAGTTTGGTGGGCCGGACGGTGGCGATGGTGGTGCCGGCGGCAGCGTATATTTCCAGGCTGATACCAACCTCAATACCCTGGTGGATTATCGCTACGACCGTATTTTCAAGGCGCGCAACGGCGAGCCGGGCAAGGGCCGGCAAATGACCGGTAAATCCGCCGACGACGTCGTTCTGCGGGTGCCAGTGGGGACAACGGTGGTGGATATCGACACCGATGAGGTGCTGGCGGATCTGACCGACCCGGAAAAACCGGTCATGATCGCGCTGGGTGGCCGTGGCGGGCTTGGCAATATTCACTTCAAGAGCAGCACCAACCAGGCGCCACGCAAGACCACCAAGGGCAAGCCTGGCGAGTCGCGCCGTCTGCGGCTGGAGCTGAAAGTGCTGGCCGATGTGGGGCTGCTGGGCATGCCCAATGCCGGCAAGAGCACCCTGATCCGCGCGATTTCTGCCGCCAAACCCAAGGTGGCGGATTACCCGTTTACCACCCTGGTGCCCAATCTGGGCGTGGTGAAGGCGGATCGTCATCGCAGTTTTGTGGTGGCCGATATTCCCGGTCTGATCGAAGGGGCCGCGGAAGGGGCGGGGCTGGGGATTCGTTTTCTCAAGCACCTGGCGCGTACCCGGCTATTGCTGCATGTGGTGGACCTGGCGCCCATGGATGGCAGCAGCCCGGCGGATCATATTGATGCCATCGCCGACGAGCTGGACCGGTTCTCGCCGGCGCTGGCCGAGCAGGAGCGCTGGCTGGTATTCAACAAGATTGATCTGCTGGCCGATGACGATGCCCAGGCGCAGGCGGACGCCATTGTCGAGGAGTTGGGCTGGCAGGGGCCGGTGTTCAGGATTTCCGCGGCCGCCGGGGTGGGCTGCGAAGAGCTGGTCTATGCCCTGATGAATGCCATTGAAGACCGTCGCCGGTTGGAGCAGGAAGACCCGGACTACGCCGCTGCCCAGCAGGATCTGCGTGCCCGTCTGGAAGAAGAGGCCCGCGAAAAGGTGCAGGAGCTCAAGGCGGAAGCTCGCCGGGCTCGCCAGAATGATGACGACGACGATGACCATGACGTGGAAATCGGCTACGAACCGTAAATCCATGCAGGGCGGAAATGGGCGAATGCCCATCTCCGCCGTTGTCTCAATGCTGGCGGAGATTGGTTGACGCCAATTTCCGCCTTGCAAGGCCGCAAAGGAGTCGAGGTGACAGCAGATCACCAGCGTTGGGTAATCAAGATCGGCAGTGCCCTGCTGACCAATGATGGCAGGGGGCTCGATTGTGCGCTGATGCAGTCGTGGGTGGACCGCATGGTGGCCCTGCGCGAGCGCGGTATCGAGGTGGTGATTGTGTCGTCCGGGGCGGTGGCCGAAGGCATGACCCGGCTGGGCTGGACGGTGCGTCCGGACTCTGTCCATGAATTGCAGGCCGCAGCCGCCGTGGGGCAGATGGGGCTGGTGCAGGCCTGGGAGTCCCGTTTCCAGAAGCACAACCTGCATACCGCCCAGGTGCTGCTGACCCATGATGACCTGTCCGATCGCAAGCGTTACCTCAACGGCCGCTCCACCCTGCTGACCCTGCTGGGCTTTGGCGTGGTGCCGGTGGTCAATGAGAACGATACCGTGGTCACCGATGAAATCCGTTTTGGGGATAACGATACCCTGGCGGCCCTGGTGGCCAATCTGGTGGAAGCGGACCGGTTGGTGATTCTCACCGATCAGGAAGGGCTGTTCGATGCCGACCCGCGCAGTAATCCCGATGCCAAGCTGATTCGCGAAGCCCGGGCATCGGACCCGGCCATTGTGCGGGTCGCCGGCGGCGGCGGGCTATTGGGGCGTGGCGGTATGGCTACCAAGGTGCGGGCGGCCAAGCTGGCGGCCCGTTCCGGCACCCATACTACCATTGCCTCGGGGCGCAGCCCGGATGTGCTGGTGGCGCTGGCGGACGGCAAGGGGCCGGGCACGACGCTGTTGCCGGATACCTCCCCCATGAATGCCCGCAAGCAGTGGCTGGCCGGCCACCTGCAAATGCGGGGGCGGGTGGTGCTGGATGCCGGTGCGGTGAAACGGGTCCGCGATGGCGGCTCCAGCCTGTTGCCGGTGGGGGTGGTGGATGTGTTTGGCCAGTTCTCCCGGGGTGAGATGGTGGCCTGTGAAAGCGAGCAGGGCGAGCGGATCGCCTGTGGCCTGGTCAATTATGATGCGGCGGATGCCCGTCGCATCTGCCGCAAGAAAAGCGCGGAGATCGCCGACGTGCTGGGCTATATGAACGAGGAAGAGCTGATCCACCGGGACAATATGGTGGTGTTTGAATAGCGCCCGCCCGTTTTTGCGCAACACGCTTGCACGCTAAAAGCTGGTTTTTGCGTGCGGCCGGCGTGTTGCGTGAAAGCGTGCAGGCGATTGGCGGACACAAAAAAACCGGCTCGAAGGCCGGTTTTTTGTGTCCGCCAAAGACTCAGGCTGCCATGGCCTTGATCTTGGCGTTCAGGCGGCTCTTGTGGCGAGCGGCCTTGTTGGGGTGAAACTTGCCCTTGCGGGTGGCCTTGTCCAGCACGGACACCGCCTGGCTATAAGCTTCCTGAGCGGCACCTTGATCGCCGGACGCAATAGCCGCGTTCACCTTCTTCAGGTATGTGCGCACCATGGAGCGCATCGCTGCGTTGTGCTGACGGCGTTTTTCCGCCTGACGCGCACGCTTGCGTGCTTGCGGTGAGTTAGCCAAGGTCCTGCTCCTATCTTAAATTCAGGGTCAAAATTCGGTTTGCGACACTGGCCGTTAATCGGCCGGCTCGATGTCTGTGTGGTCAAAAAACATGCGAGCCACGGTCTAAAGACGCGCAACTATGCCGATCTGATTGGCCGATGTCAATGGGTTCTGTCAGTTGACAGTTGATAGTGGACAGCGGCGCGGAAAGTAGCGGGTTTGGGCTCATGCCTAGGGCGCGCGGCCTCTTTCCTCACAAGATACAGCAGGTCAGGATCGCGTAGCTGTCAACTATCAACTGTCCACTGTCAACTAACCTTTATGCTACCCTTGCCCGGTCTTCTGGAGCCACCATGACCGACACCACCGAAAAGTCCCCGAAAAACGCAGGTTTACTGGCGTCCACCGCTGTTGTGGCGACCATGACCATGTTGTCGCGGGTGCTGGGGCTGGTACGGGATGTGGTGATCGCCCGCATGCTGGGGGCGTCCGCCGGGGCCGATGCCTTCTTCGTGGCCCTCAAGATTCCCAATTTTCTGCGTCGTTTGTTTGCCGAAGGGGCCTTTAATCAGGCCTTTGTGCCGGTGCTCAGCGAATACCGCAACAAGGGTAGCATGGCGGCCACCAAGCTTTTGGTGGACCGGGTGGCCGGCACCCTGGGGGGCACCCTGATGCTGGTCACCCTGCTCGGGGTGGTGGGTGCGCCGGTGGTGATCTGGGTTTTTGCTCCCGGGTTCGGTGATGATCCGGCCAAGCGGGCGCTGGCCGTGGAAATGCTGCGGCTGACCTTTCCCTACCTGTTCTTTATTGCCCTGACGGCCTTTGCCGGTGGCATTCTCAACACCTGGAACCGCTTTGCGGTGCCGGCGTTCACGCCGGTATTGCTCAACCTGAGCCTGATCGGCAGCGCCCTCTACCTGACCCCGTATTTCGCCGAAGACCGCATGGCGGTAGCGTTGGCCTGGGGGGTGCTGATCGCCGGGGTGGTCCAAATGTTGTTCCAGTTGCCGTTCCTGGCCCGGCTGAACCTGATGCCGGTGCCGCGCATGGGCTGGCGCGACCCGGGGGTGCGCCGGATCATGACGCTGATGGCGCCCGCCCTGTTCGGGGCGTCGATCTATCAGCTCAACTCCCTGGTCAATACCGTGCTGGCATCGCTGCTGGAGACCGGCTCGGTGACCTGGCTGTATTACACGGACCGGCTGATCGAGCTGCCGCTGGGGATTTTCGCCGTGGCCATCGGGACCGTGATTCTGCCCAGCCTGTCGGCGAAACACGCGGATGCCTCCGCCGAGGCTTTTTCCCGGACCCTGGACTGGGCCATGCGTATGGTCCTGCTGATCGGCCTGCCGGCGGCGCTGGCCCTGGCGGTGCTGGCCGAGCCGGTGCTGGCGACCCTGTTCCAGTACGGGGAATTTACTGCCTTTGATGTGGCCAAAACGGCGGCGTCGTTGCGGGCCTATAGTGCGGGCCTGCTGGCGGCCATGCTGATCAAGGTGCTGGCCCCGGGCTTTTATGCCCGCCAGGACACCCGGACGCCGGTGAAGATCGGGGTGGTGGCCATGCTGGCCAATATGGCCTTCGGGGCCTTGCTGGTGTGGGAGCTGCGCCATGTGGGGCTGGCCACGGCCATGGCCCTGTCTGCCTGGCTCAATGCCGGGCTGCTTTATCTGGGGCTGCGTCGCGGCGGGATCTACCAGCCGCTGAAAGGCTGGTCGATGCACTGGTTGCGGATGGGGCTGGCCGGTGCCGCCATGGCGGCGGGCACCTACTGGCTGTCCCTGCAGACCCAGGTATGGACCGAGGCTGGCGTGTGGCAGCGGGCGGGCTGGTTGTCCCTGATCGTGGTCAGCGGGCTGGCCATTTATGGTGTCAGCCTGGTTGTTCTTGGTCTGCGCCTTCGTCATCTGCGACGGTAGTGGGCAGGCGGGCGTGCAAGCGGCCCCGCCAACTCTGTATAATCGTGCGTCTTTTGAGACGAGGGTGAGATGCGACTGATTCGCGGCATTCACAATTTGCGCGACGCGCATCGCGGCTGTGTGGCGACCATCGGCAATTTCGATGGGGTGCATCAGGGGCATCAGCGGATTCTGGATCAGGTGATCGCGGAAGCCCGCCGCCGTGGTCTCAAGGCCACGGTGATGCTGTTCGAGCCGCAACCCCAGGAGTTCTTTGCCCCGGAGCGGGCGCCGGCGCGGCTTATGTCCCTGCGTGACAAGCTGATCGCCCTGCGCGAGGCCGGGGTGGACCAGGTATTGTGCGTCCACTTTGACGAACGTTTCCGCTCCCTGAGTGCCGAAGCCTTCGTCAAATCCCTGCTGGTTGAAGGGCTGGGCGTGGAGTACCTGGTGGTGGGCGATGACTTCCGTTTCGGCTGTGGCCGTGACGGAGACTTTGCCTACCTGCAACAGGCCGGTGAGCAATTCGGCTTCGCGGTTACCGATACCGCCACCTGTGAAATCGACGGGAAGCGGGTGTCCAGCACCCGGGTGCGCGAGGCGTTGTCGGCGGGGGATTTTGCCCTGGCGGAGCGATTGCTGGGCCGGCCCTTCGCTATCAGTGGTCGGGTCCGGCATGGTGACAAAATTGGCCGCACCCTGGCGCTGCCCACGGTGAATCTGGCGCTCAAGCGCCTGCAGTCGCCCCTCAGTGGGGTGTTCGCGGTGACGGTCAGTGGCGCGGGCCTGGAGGACCAGCCTGGCGCGGCCAATATGGGCACCCGGCCCACGGTGAATGGCACCGAGAACCGACTGGAAGTCCACCTGCTGGACTACGTTGAAGAAAGCAGCGATGTGGGGCTGGGCAAGGACAGCCTGTACGGCAAGCATTTGACGGTTGCGTTCCGCCACTATGTGCGGGCGGAAGAAAAATTCGCGGATCTGGACCAGCTCAAGACTGCCATTGAGCAGGATGTGCAAGCGGTCCGGGCTTACTTTGAAAAGACGGGGCTATCCAAGACGGGATTATGACGGACTACAAGGCAACACTTAATCTTCCCCATACCGGCTTTCCCATGAAGGCCGGTCTGTCCCAGCGTGAGCCGGCGCGGCTGAAAGAGTGGCAGCAGAAGCAGCTCTACCAGAAAATCCGTGAGGCCTTTGCTGGCCGTCCCAAGTTCATTCTTCACGATGGCCCCCCGTACGCCAACGGCGATATTCATATCGGCCATGCGGTGAACAAGATCCTCAAGGACATGATCATCAAGTCCCGTACCCTGGCCGGCTTCGATGCCCCCTATGTGCCGGGCTGGGACTGCCATGGTCTGCCTATCGAACTGATGGTGGAAAAGAAGGTGGGCAAGGCCGGTCACAAGGTGGATGCCCGAACCTTCCGCAAGAAGTGCCGCGAGTATGCGAGCAAGCAGGTCAACGGGCAGAAGTCGGACTTCATGCGGCTGGGGGTGTTCGGTGACTGGGACAATCCCTACCTGACCATGGATTATGCCTTCGAGGCGAACATCATCCGTTCCCTGGGCAAGATCGTCGACAACGGTCATCTGCAGCAGGGCTTCAAGCCGGTGCACTGGTGTCTGGACTGTGCTTCCGCCCTGGCCGAGGCCGAGGTGGAGTACTATGACAAGACTTCGCCGGCCATTGATGTGGCTTTCCCGGTGGTGGACGTGGCGGATTTTACCGCCCGCTCGGGCATCGAGGCCGAAGCGCCGGCGCTGGTGATCTGGACCACCACCCCCTGGACCCTGCCCGCCAACCGGGCCGTGGCCGTGCACGCCGAGCTGGACTATGTGTTGCTGTCTGGTGAGCTGGATGGTCAGCATCGGCAGTTGTTGGTGGCCGAGGCGCTGGCCGATGATCTGGTGGAGCGCTGGGGCATGGAGAATGTCTCCCGTTCGACGGCGGTAAAAGGCGAGAAACTGGAAAGTCTGTCCCTGCAGCATCCGTTCCTGGACAGCCAGGTGCCGGTGATTCTGGGTGAACACGTCACCACCGATGCCGGTACCGGCCTGGTGCATACTGCCCCGGGCCATGGTGCCGATGACTTCGTGGTGGGCCAGCAATACGACCTGGACCCGGTCAGCCCGGTGCTGGACAACGGCCTGTTCCGCGACGACCTGCCGGTGGTGGGTGGCGTGCATGTGGCCAAGGCCAACGAGCCGGTGATCGAGGCGTTAAAAGAGCAGGGGACCCTGGTCAAGCTGGCGAAGATCGAGCACAGCTATCCGCACTGCTGGCGCCACAAGACGCCGCTGATTTTCCGTGCCACCGCCCAGTGGTTCGTGTCCATGGACAAGGCCGGGCTGTTGCCCCGGGCCCGTCAGGAAGTGGACAAGGTGCAGTGGCTGCCGGAGTGGGGCAAGGCCCGCATTGAGGGCATGCTCACCGACCGCCCGGACTGGTGTATCTCCCGCCAGCGCACCTGGGGCGTGCCGATCACCCTGTTCGTGAATCGGGAGACTGGAGAGTTGCACCCCGACACCCCGGCGCTGATCGAAAAGGTGGCCCAGCGGGTGGAGCAGGAAGGCATTGATGCCTGGTTCGACCTGGAGCCGGCGGAACTGCTGGGTGACGAGGCGGATCAGTACAGCAAGGTCACCGATACCCTGGACGTATGGTTCGATTCTGGCGTGACCCATTATTGTGTGCTGGACCAGCGCGAGCAGTTGCGGGTACCGGCGGACCTGTATCTGGAAGGTTCCGACCAGCACCGGGGCTGGTTCCAGTCCTCGCTGCTGACCAGTCTGGCGATCCGCGATGCGGCGCCCTACGAGACCGTGCTCACCCATGGTTTTACCGTGGACGAGCAGGGCCGCAAGATGTCCAAGTCCATCGGCAATGTGATCGCGCCCCAGGAAGTGTGGAATGAGCTGGGTGCCGACATCCTGCGTCTGTGGGTGGCGGCTACCGATTATCGCGGGGAGATGTCCGTGTCCAAGGACATCCTCAAGCAGATGGGTGACAGCTACCGCCGTATCCGCAACACCAGCCGTTTTCTGCTTTCCAACCTGAGCGGGTTCGACCCGGCTGCCGATGCCCTGCAGCCGGAGCAGATGCTGGCGCTGGACCGCTACATTGTTGATCGCACCCTGCAACTTCAGGATGAAATCCAGGCCCTTTACGATGGCTACCATTTCCATCAGGTCTACCAGAAGCTGCACAACTTCTGCGCCCTGGATCTGGGGGGCTTCTATCTGGACATCATCAAGGACCGCCAGTACACCACCCAGGCGGATTCTGTGGCGCGCCGTTCCTGCCAGACGGCGTTGTATCACATCGCCCAGGCGCTGGTGCGCTGGATGGCGCCGATCCTCAGCTTTACCGCCGAGGAAATCTACGAAAACCTGCCCGGTGAGCGTCTGGATTCCGTGTTCCTGGCCGAGTGGTATACCGGCCTGTTTGCCCTGGATGATGCCGACATGGGCCGGGACTTCTGGGCCCAGGTGCAGGAAGTGAAGCAGGCGGTGAACAAGGCCATCGAAGGTGCCCGCCGCGACAAGCTGATCAAGGGGGGGCTCAGTGCCGAGGTGGTGCTCTATGTGGATGCTGATCGTGAGGCACTGCTGAACAAACTGGGCGATGAGCTGCGTTTCGTCACCATCACGTCCGCCGCCACCCTCAAGCCGCTGTCCGAGGCGCCGGCGGAACTGGAAGAAACCGTGGCCGGGCTCAAGGTGCAGGTCGTGGCATCCGAGTACACCAAGTGCGTGCGCTGCTGGCACCACCAGCCGGATGTGGGCAGCCATGCCGAGCATCCGGAGCTGTGTGGCCGCTGCGTGACCAATGTGGAAGGTGACGGCGAGGTTCGTCGCTATGCCTGATATGTCGTCCGAGGCTGGAGGCCCGATGTCTGATGTAAACAATCGCGGGCTGCCGGGGCAGTTGATCTGGCTGTGGCTGACGACCGTGGTCATCGTGCTCGATCAGATCACCAAGCACATGGTGGTGGCGCGCTTCTCCCTGTACGAGCGGCTGGAGGTGTTCCCCCACTTCAATCTGACGCTGGCTTACAACACCGGCGCGGCCTTCAGTTTTCTGGCGGATGCTGGCGGCTGGCAGCGTTGGTTTTTCACCGCCATCGCGGTGGGCGCGTCCATCATGATTCTGGTGTGGCTGACGCGACTGAAAGCCACAGAAAAAATGCAGGGTGCGGCCCTGGCCCTGATTCTGGGTGGCGCCCTGGGTAACTTCTACGACCGGTTGGTGCTGGGGCATGTGGTGGATTTCCTGGACTTCTACTGGGGCGACTACCACTTTCCGGCGTTCAATATCGCCGATACCGCCATTACCATCGGTGCTGGTCTGATCTTGCTGGATATGCTCCTGGGAGCTCGCAAACCCCATGACTGAGATTCTCCGCGCGGGTCCGGAAACCCGCGTCACCCTGCATTTTGCGGTGCGCCTGATGGATGGCACCGAGATGGATTCCACCTTTGCTGGCGAGCCGGCCAGTTTCGTGTGGGGGGACGAATCCCTGTTGCCAGGCTTTGAAAATGCCCTTCGCGGCCTCAAGGCGGGTGATCGTCGCAGTGTCTTTCTGGAAGCGAACAAGGCTTTCGGTGAATACAACGAGGAAAATGTCCAGCATTTTACCCGTGAAACCTTTGCCCAGTACGACACTCTGGAGCCTGGCATGGTGCTCAGTTTTGCCGATGCCGCCGGTGGCGAACTGCCCGGGGTGATTAGCCGGGTGGAAGACGACTGGGTCTACGTCGATTTCAACCACCCCCTGGCCGGGCGGGATCTGACCTTCGAGGTGGAAATCATCGCCGTGGAGCGCCACGCTCCGGAGCAGCCGGTTACCCTCAACTAGCCGGACTGGTTATGGTCGCGTAGCTTGGGTCAAGCCGGTTACAATAGAGGCACCAGTCAAGCAGGACCTCCTATGCAAATCCGACTCGCCAATCCCCGCGGTTTCTGTGCCGGGGTGGATCGTGCCATCGACATCGTCAACCGGGCACTGGAAGTGTTCGGGCCGCCGATCTACGTGCGCCACGAAGTGGTCCACAACCGCTATGTGGTCGATGATCTGCGCCAGCGCGGAGCGGTGTTTGTGGAGGAGCTTCACGAAGTGCCGGACGATGCCATCGTCATCTTCAGTGCCCACGGGGTGTCAAAGGCGGTCCAGGAAGAAGCCGAGCGGCGGGAGCTGAAAGTCTTCGATGCCACCTGCCCGCTGGTCACCAAGGTGCACATGGAAGTCATCCGCTACGCCCGTGAAGGTCGCGAATCCATCCTCATCGGCCATGCCGGCCACCCGGAAGTGGAAGGCACCATGGGCCAGTATGACAAGTCCAAGGGGGGCGACATATACCTGGTGGAAGATGAGGATGACGTTGCCAACCTGCAGGTGCATGACCCCGACAGGCTGGCCTTTGTCACCCAGACCACGCTCAGCGTGGACGATACAGCCAAAGTCATCGATGCCCTGCGTGCCCGTTTCCCGAATATTCTCGGCCCCAAGCGGGAAGATATCTGCTACGCCACCACCAACCGCCAGGATGCGGTGCGTCAACTGGCCTTGGAATGTGACCTGGTGCTGGTAGTGGGCTCGGTGAACAGCTCCAACTCCAACCGCCTGCGAGAACTGGCTGAACGCTGCGGCGCCGAAGCCTACCTGCTGGATGAACCCTCCCAGATCAACAGGGACTGGCTCGCCGGCAAGCGCTCCGTGGGTGTCACCGCCGGCGCCAGCGCTCCGGAGGACCTGGTCCAGCAGGTCATCGCCACCCTCAAGGAATACGGCGGCACCGACGCCGAAGAGGTCCCCGGCCGCGAAGAAAACATCCGCTTTTCCATGCCCAAGGCGCTACGCCCGTAGCGCCTGTCCCCGCTTTACCGCCGTTCATACGTGGCACCCTGATACTAATACTTTTGTGTAGGTCAATTTTGGCATTGGTCTACGATTAAAGTGTGAGTGCTGTCACACCCTAAAGTACCAAAAGTTATTATTTTTCAGCGGCTTATACCGTTTATAGGCACCTTCTGTCCGTTCATCTCTCATTCGTTGCTGCCATTAAACGGCTTGCTAGAGTTAATTCATCCGATAAGGGGCAGAGCTGTGGATCAGGATCTCCAAAGAAGAAAAGAGTTGGGTTTTACGCTGGTAGAAATGATTGTGGTGTTGACGGTAGCGGCCATTATCACTGCCATCGCCATTCCCTCATTCGAACGTAGTACAAGTCGTTCTGCGGTCAAAAAGAGTGCCAGAGATCTGGTAACAACCCTGAATACTGCCAGAGCCTATGCGGTGAACCGCAGAGAGAATATTCAGGTGGTGGCAGACGGTGGTGATGCAGCTAACGAATGGGGGAATCCGGGGTGGGTGCTGCGGCTCCCGGCCGGTGTAGATGGAGATCAGAGCTTTACTGCGGAGGGAGATGTAACCATTGATGAAACGGAAGACGGCATTACGGCTTTTTCCGTGGGACCGGATGGGCGTATCTATGATGCTGCTGGGGCTAACACCATTGCCCGAATGCAGTTTGATGTGTGTCCAGGAGATAGTTCTGGGGTGGCGGGTAGAACCATTGAAGTAAATCAGTTTGGCCGGATACGGAACACCGACAAGGAGGATTGCTGATAATGGGGCGAGTCAGACTGAATTCTCGTCAGCGTGGGATCGGACTGGTTGAGGTTTTGATCGCCTTGCTGGTGGTTGCCATTGGTGTTTTGGGCTATGCCGGGTTACAGCTTCGGGCTCTGGACTCCACAACTATGGCTTACACGCGAAGCCAAGCGACTTCCATCGCGCAGGCAGCAGTGGAGCGTATAAAGGCCAATCCGCTTTCCGCCGACTATTACCTGAACACTGGCAACTGGCCAACCAGTGAGCCGAGTGCAAATTTTGATGAGACTTGTAGTGCTAATCAGGATTGTACGCCGGACCAAGTCGCAGCCTGGGACGTAGAGCAATTGCGATGGCTTACGTGGAACCTGCTGCCTTCCGGCCGCATTGATGTGTCAGCGTGTGTCGGCAGTGAATTGCAGTGCGTAAGGGTTTCCTGGAACGAGACTATGCCAGATGAATGCGAAGACGGTAACGCTGTGGTGAGTGGTGTGGATTGTTTTGTGCTTGAGGTATTGCCATGAAAGTCATCCAGACAGGATTTAGCCTTCTCGAATTGATGGTTGCCATGGTCCTTGGGTTGATCGTCACGCTTGCGGCAGCACAAATATTCACTGCGAACCTGCGGAGTTCGGAAACACAAAAGGTAATGACGGAGGTTCAGGAATCGGGTCGCTATGCCCTGCAAATGCTGGCTTCGGATCTTCGCCGTGCCGGAACTCCCCAGACTGATCATTCCTTGGCAACGCCGGGCGCTGGTTATATTACCCAGCCGATTCTTTTTGGGGCCAACTCCAGCCGTGAAGGAGGGAATGCTGCGGATGCCAATGATGCTCTCGCCTTCCAGTTTTACGGGGTCAGGGACTGTGAAGGAGATAGGGTTCCAGGAGCTACGGTTGATAACCCGGCATTGATCACAAATGTCTACGATGTTCGGCTCAATCCGGAAACCGGGATTAATGAGCTTTTCTGTGAAGGAGATGTGGACGCAGGTTCAAATGGAGCAGCTATGATCGCCGGTATTGATAGTTTTCAAGTGTTATATGGCGTGGACAGGCCCAGAGTTGCTGGCGAGAGTCGATTGGACCGTGTTGCTTTTGCCGGTCGTTATCTGAATGCAGACAACGTGGCAGGTGAAACTGTTGTCAGTGTTCGAGTAGGTCTGCTCGTTAGCGCGGAGGTAGATAACCTTCCTGACTTTAACGAGGGGCAGCAATTTATCGTACTGGATAAAGAGCTGGTGAATGGTGAAGGGCCTCTCGAGGAAGTGAAAATGCGGCGTCTTTTTGTTTCAACGATAAAATTGCGGAATTTGTCTCAACGAGGAGTTACTCCCGATGACCTCATACTCTAGGCAAGGTGGGGCAGCGCTTCTGGTTGCCTTGATGATCCTTACAGTTGTGTCGATCCTGGGCGTGACTGCCATGAAGACAAGCATGTTTAATGCAAAGATTGCAACAACAGCTCAAGTCTCTGCCATTGCTTTTGATGGAGCAGAAAGTGCATTGGCGGCAGTCTATGACGAGGCGGTTTACAAGCCACAATCTGATCCCAATTTTCTTATTGGGGCATTGGTGTCCAAATATAATATTGATACTGGCAACAGTATCGTTGTTGAGCGGTGTGTCGGGAAAAATGATGTGCAGCTTTTGCGTGCCTGTAACGATGCGGATCGATCCGACTCGCGGAATCTTTTGAAAGCAGGGTCAAGAACCGTCATGAAAGGGCTGGCATCAGCTCCTTATCTGAGCACCGTGAGTACCACAGGAGGAGCCAGTGTGAACTTTGCCTGGTATGAATTTATGGCTGTAGCGGAAGGCGAAGTCGATGTCTTTAACATGGAAAGAATTAACGAACAACATTTTGCCAAACTTGGTCCGGCATTGTGACGCGACCAAGGGTTACCATGCCCAGGGGGGTGTAATCACGAATCGGTGGATTTTTCCTGCTGTTTTTCTGGCGAGTATTCTTGCGGCGCCAGTTTATGCTGAAGATGTGGATATTTATTTCAATACGGTGGATGGTGATAGCCGTGCCCCAGTGAATATTGTATTGCTTATGGATACATCAGGTAGCATGTCAAATACTGTATGCACCGATGATGCCTGTACAAATAAGAATTCGAAAATTAACGAATTGCAAATTGCTTTGCGAAGAGTGATTGATTCATTGGGGCCTAATGCTCGCATTGGCCTGGGGAGATACAATAAAAGCAATGTGGGGGGGCGGTTGATTTATCCAGTACGAGGCTTGGATGAAGTCGACAATGAAGGCCCTGTAGAGAGTGCCGTGGTTCATGATAGCGGTGATGGTTATCAGTACGCCGATGGCAGAGGGAGTCTATATGAAGACGATATGGATATTCCCAATGAAAAAGTGGATGGAGGGAAAACTGGTTTTGTTTTCGAAGATCTGGATGTGCCCCGCTATGCTGAAGTAAAGAATGCTTACATTGAGATTGAGGCCAACGAATCGAGCTCAACCCCGATCAGTATTGAGCTGGGTTATGAAGATGTTAGTTCATCAGAGAGGTTTTCATCCACAAATGACATTATTTCCAGAAACTGGGTTATGGGTTATAGGGAGGATGTAACTGAGTATTGGCAAAATGTTGGCAAATACCAAATCGATGTGACCAAGATGGTCCAAGATGCAGTGAACCGGGTTGCTTGGTGTGGCGGAAATAATCTGGCTGTGGCAATGACAAATGCTATTCCAGGTGATACATCAACACGAGAAATTGAAACCAATGAAAGCGGTACAGCCTATCCTGCCATTCTTAAAGTTGAATGGGATCACACGAAGAAACCAGTAATTACAAAGCCGCCGACAGATCCAGATTATTCAAGTGAGTTGGCTTGTGGTGGTGGTATAACAGCAAACATTGGTAGTCCACTTGATGATGGGGTTGAGTTGAGTGGCGGAACAGTGGAATTAGAGGAACGTTACCTTGATTTCAGTGCTGGTGACTATGGTGCGGCACTAAGGTTTCCGCGCCTGTCCCTGGACGGTCGGGCCAGCGCTGGAGCTCCAGATCAGATCCAGTCCGCATACCTTCATGTGTTAGGTAGAACTAATCGTACCACCAGTGGCGATTTTGTGGTGAGAGGTATGGTGGGAGGTTCAACCGCAGAGTTTGTGGTTGAGAAAAATGATATTTCTGGGAAAGAACTGGGAAATGAAAAAGCCGTCCATAGTATCGGCGGTAATTTTAAGAAGTGGCATAAAATTGATATTACAGCAGTGTTGCAGGAGGTTATCTCTGACCCTGATTGGGTGAAGAATAGCGACTTTGGCTTGCTTGTGCAGTTGGATGGAACCGGCTCCAGAGATTATCAAATCTATGCATCTGAATCCGGTGCGGCTACGGCGCCATATGTGTCGATTCAGGCGCTCAGCTCCGACCCGGCCACGTTCATTCCAAGGGTTCGTGATAGGTTGAAGGAGAAAGTTAACGAGCTGACAGCGGACGGCGGTACGCCAACCATGGAAAGTTATACAGAAATGGCGCGCTACTTGTTGGGTTATGCTCCAAATTATGCGCGCCCATTTTCTGATGCGGTAGAATTTACGGATGGCAGTCGAAGCCAGTATTTGTCACCTAGCGCCAAATATCCATACGCTAAAACGTGTACCTCGAATCACATCGTGACGCTGTCAGATGGTATGCCAACCAATGACGGGGATTTTAGTTCCGTTACCGATATTACGGGGCGTAATTCTTGTACTAACGGCGCGAGTTCTCAGGATGATCGCAGTTATAATTGTCAGATGCAATTGTCCGAGTGGTTGGCTGACGGTACTAAAAATGGGCTTGGTGGGCCCATTACAACTCATTCGATTGGTTTTGATGTGCCTCCAGATCTGCAAGAAAATTTCCGCCGTGTGGCCCATATCTCCAATGGGCAGTACGCTTCTGCGAGGAATGCTACTGAATTGGAAGCTGTATTTCAGGATATTATTAATAGCCTTACTGTATCCAATACATCTATTGCGGCACCCGGTGTTGCGGTGAACCAGCTGAGCCGGCTTGAGTTTTTGGATCAGACCTACTATTCGGTATTCAAGCCCAACAATGCGTCGTCTGTTTGGGATGGAAATCTCAAGCGCTACCGCCTTGGAAGTGATGGTGACGGGTTGGCAATTTATGACCAAAACGGATTGAAAGCCGTGGACCCTAACACCGGCTTCTTCAAAGATGCGGCATCAAGCTGGTGGAATACCATCCAGGATGGCCCAGAGGTATCTCAAGGTGGGGCTAGAAATAAAGTGAGCCCGCAAACTAGAAAACTTTATGTTGCTACATCGAGTCCTTCGACCGGTGGGAGCAAGACTGCAGATAGTGCGACAGCGACTTCTTTGCTGCTTTATGACCAGTACAACAAAGTGGCCAAAGAAGATCTTGGGTTGCCGGCTTCGGCAAGTGATGAGAAGCACCAGAAAATGCATGAAACCTTGATGCAGTCATGGGGTGATCCACTTCACTCTATTCCTGTCATGGTGAACTATGGTTTTAATGGTAGTTATGAAGATGCTGTGACCGATGCTGATAAGCAGAAAAATGTGGTTTTTGTTAGTACTAATGATGGCATGTTGCATGCCATTGACGCGAAAACCGGTGAAGAACTATCGGCCTTTATGCCCAAAGAAATCCTTGAGGAAACAGCCTTCCGTGAAGCTGACCCTCAGCTTGAGCAGCCAGGAAATCGGCGAGTGACATATGGTTTGGATGGAACATGGACGGTGTGGCGCCAAGGGGCTTCTGATAGTGCTCCTGACAAGGTGTACTTGTTCGGGGGAATGCGCCGTGGTGGGAAAAACTATTATGCTCTCGATTACACCAATCCGGAAAAGCCGAAAATATTGTGGGTGCTTAAGGGGGGTGAAGGTGATTTCGGAAATATGGGTCAAAGTTGGGCAGACCCAACCTTTGGTTTTGTTAAGATAGGTGGAGACCGGGTGCCGGTACTTGCTATCGGTGGAGGCTATAGCTCTGAAGATCACGATAATGCTACTGATGTCAGTTATTCAGACCAAGAGGGTAATGCGATCTACCTGATCAATGCCATGACTGGGGCTGTGATCTGGAAGCACGAGGGCGGTGATTTGAAGTGGTCTATTCCGGCATCAGTCGCCTCTGTTGATGTCAATTTGGACAAAGTCATTGACTTCCTTTACGCAGTTGACCTTGGTGGTCAGATTATTCGGGTGGACCTGAATAATGATGCATCCAATTCTGGTGATGTTGTTGAGCGTATGAAGGTTATCGCGAAGCTGGGGCTCAGTGATGGCAGTGGCAAGAAAAATCAGCGCCGGTTTTTCTCGCCTCCGGCTGTTCAGCTTGGTTACCGTGGAGGCAAGGCTACCCTGCAAGTGCTTGTTGGTTCGGGGGCTCGGCCTCATCCTATGGATGAGCAAACCCAGGATCGTTTCTATGCAGTTGATGACTTTGGGGCTCTGACACACTTTTATGATAACTATCAGTCTCAGCCGGTGATCAAGAATTCAGATTTGCTGGATGTCACCAATGATTATTCTGCTGAACTGGATGGCGAGAAAGGGTTTTATATTGACCTTGAAGAAGGGGAGAAGGTGTTGGCTGCACCAACGGCATTGTTTGGTTTGGTGTACTTCACTACCTTTGTGACGGATACCACCAAGATTAATGATTGTGCATCCATTCCGGGTGGCGGGCGAGCTTATATCATCGATGCCAGAACCGGTGCACCCGCAGCGGACTTGGATAATGATGGTGAAGTGGATAACCCCAATAAGCGATTTGAGGATATTGATAATCAGGGGATTCCACCCAAACCACAAATTATTCTGCCTCCCTCCAAGCCGGAGGATCCTGATGATGGCGGAGGTGGTGGCGAAGGCCCAGGAAAAGACGATTGCCCTGATTTTGAATATGCTGTGCTCATCGGGACCTCGATTGTGAACGGTAATTCCATCAGTGCTTGCGGGGTTGAGAAGAGGCAGTGGCGAGAACTGGAATCCCAAGAGCAGGCGGATGAGCGTATCCAGAAGTATTCCGGGGGTAATCCATAATGCATAGTTTAAAAGGCTTCACCCTGATTGAATTGATCATAGTCATGGTGATTATTTCTGTACTGGCGGCTATCGCCTATCCCAGGTATCAGGACTACGTGGAGAACGCGCGTCGCACCGAAGTCCAGGGTGACATCATGATGTTGGCTTCCTCACTGGAAACATACCGTTCGCAAAATTTGTCTTATGGGGGAGCCGAACTTTCGGCTCTTGCCCCAAACTTGGCGGCGAATGAATTTTATACGGTGAGTTTGAATCAGGATCCGCTGCCTTCTGGTTCACAGAGCTATGAAATTACTGCTGTTCCCAAAACTAATTCGATGATGAAGGATACGGGCGCGATGAAGCTCAACAGTGACGGGGAAAGTTGCTGGAGCGAAACCAATCAGACGGGATGTACCTATGGCTCCGATAAAAGCTGGAACTGACTACAGCTAGCAGTCTTCATTTGGTGCCGGGTCGCTGCCTGAGCGAACCCGGCCGCGCCAATTGAGGATGATGGTAGTTCCATAGCCAGAATTGCAAATCAGGAAATGCCCATTCTGGTAGTGGAGTCTGCCCATGGAATCGTACGAAAGAAATTTTTGTTTCCCCCAGCCATTGCGGAAAATGGTTGTGCCGTTGCTCAGGGTCAATCGACCCAGGACTTTCTCCCCGTCATCATGCTTCTTGTTTTTGTTGGCGTCGATAAATGCAATTAGCCCTCCTCCGTCAAAACCCTGGCATTGGCTTTTCTGGCTACAGATGAGACTTCCTTTCCCCTGAATTGCCCCTGCACGAGCGAGCTGAAGAAATCCCACCAATTCGTTGCGTTTGGCAATGATTCTCTGTTTGGGGAGATAGTCTCTGGTGATGTTGTTGGCGAAGATTGTTAGTATCGTCGCGATAATCAGCGTCGTTATGAGCTCCAGTAGAGTAAATCCGCGCATGGTGCCTCCTTTGCTCGCCATTTTTCTGCCTGTCGCCATGGCTGGGTATCGGAAAGGTTCTACGTTCTTTGCAAGCAATTGCGGACAAATTCATGAAGAGATGTGTGATTGTTGGTGCTGGCATTGTTGGACAAATGTCAGCATTGGCGTTATTGGATCGAGGCTGGTCTGGTAAGTCGTTTCTGATACTTGAGACCTCGGCCTATCCTCCTGCTTCTTGGGCTGGGGGGGGGATTCTTAGTCCTCTTTTCCCATGGCGATACCCTTCTGAGTTGAATGCCTTGTGCGAGACGGCCACCGATAGGTATCAGCGATTGACTGAGCGGTTGCAGGGCCGGCAGTTACTGGGGGCTGATGTACTTAACCGTTCCGGTATGTGGATGGAAGTTGTTTCAGGGGACAGGGATGCTGCAGAGCAGTGGCTGCAAGACTGGAAAGGAGCGTGGGAATGGCAGGCGCTGCCATTCGGTAGTCGGCGACTGAACGGGGTGTTTTGCCCTCAGCTTGGCTCGATAAGAAATCCGCGACTGCTTAAAGGGTTGCGGAAATATCTGGTTGATCAAGGCGTCCAGTTTGTGCAGGAGCTTGTCAGGGGATGGGAGCCACTTGGCGGAGGGGGAGCACTTGTAAGATTCGGGGATCAAAAGATAGCTGCTCAAAGTCTGATCCTGGCGGCCGGTGCCGGCATGCAGTCATTGCTGGCGAACTCTTCAGTGTACCCCGTCAAGGGTGAGATGCTGTTGTACCGCCTTGGGGGGCTGGCACCCTCGCGCATTATTTTGACATCCAAAGGCTATGTGATCCCCCGCAAAAATGGGGATACATTGGTGGGCTCAACAGTGCGTGTTGGCGATGCGACAACGGTCCCCACGGTGGCTGGCCGATATCTGCTGGAGCGTATCGCTCACGAGCTTGTCCCTGTGACTCGCGAGCGAAGGGCAGATTTTCATTGGGCAGGCAGCCGGCCTGGACATGACAGTCATATCCCTCTCATTGGGCCGGTTCCTGGTGCTCCCGGGGTTTTTGCTATCGGCGGTCACTACCGCAATGGTCTGGTCTCCGCCCCTGCCAGTGCAGAGCTACTGGCCCAGCTTATCTGTGGCGAAACGCCGTTTATTGACCCGGCTCCTTACTCGCTTTCTTCCCGGTCCAGTTCCAGCTTCTTGAGCCGGTAACGCAGGGAGCGGAATGTCATGCCAAGCTTCTTGGCGGCGGCTGTCCGGTTCCAGTGGGTGGCATCCAGCGCCCTGAGTAGCTCCTGCTTCTCGATCTCCTGCAGATAGTCTTCCAGTGGCTGGTGGCTGGGGCGGCCTTGCGTTCCTCCTGAAGATGAAGGTTGTTCCGAAAGGGGCGTGGGTGGCGCCTGGAGGCTGAGGTGGGCTTCGGTGATGGCATTGCCATCGCATAGGGTCATGGCCCGCTCCAAGGTATTTTCCAGCTCCCGGACGTTGCCGGGGAAGGGATACTGTTGCAGAGCCGTCATGGCGCCCTGACTGACAGGAGGCGGAGTGGTTTCCCAGGCATTGCCCAGGCGATGAAGAATGTGTTCCACCAGCGTGGGGATGTCTTCCTGGCGCTCCCGTAGCGGTGGGACATGGGCTTCGATCACATTGAGCCGATAAAACAGATCTTGCCGGAAACGCCCTTCGGTCATTTCCCTGGCCAGATCCTTGTGGGTGGCGCAGAGAATACGCAGGTTGACCGGAAACTCCCGGGCTTCACCCACCGGGCGAACGGATTTTTCCTGAATGGCGCGCAGCAGCTTGACCTGCATATGCAGGGGCAAGTCGGCCACTTCGTCCAGAAACAGGGTGCCGCCATCCGCTTCCCGGAAAAGGCCTTTGCGGTCTTCCACGGCCCCAGTGAAGGCGCCCTTGCGGTGGCCAAAAAACTCGCTTTCCATCAATTCCGAGGGGATGGCACCGCAGTTGACGGCCACGAAGGGTTTTTCCCGTCTCGGGCCGAGATGATGAATGAGGCGAGCCACCCTTTCCTTGCCGCTACCGGATTCGCCACTGATGTAGATGGGGGCCTGGCTACGGGCCAGTTTACGGACTTGGGCCTTCAGGGCCTGCATGCTGGGGGCATCGCCAATCAGGTTGTCGGCTTCTTCCTGGTACTCTTCCGCCTCGCTAATGCCAAGCCCGTCTTCGATCAGTTGTCGCAGGCGGTCCAGGGCCACCGGTTTGGCGATGAAGTCGTAGGCGCCGAACTTCATGGCCTCGGTGGCGGTTTCCATATTGCCATAGGCGGTGATTACCGCCGTTGGCATATCCGGACAGTGCTGGGCAATATAACGCAGCAGGTCCAGGCCGGTGCCGTCGCCGAGATTCATGTCGGTGAGGCACAGGTCAAAGATGCCGTTGCTCAGAGCCGCCTTGGCTGCGGACAGGGATTCCGCGGCACTGGCCTTGAGTTTCATGCGGCCCAGGGTAATGACCAGCAGCTCGCGAAGATCGGCTTCGTCATCAACGACAAGAACGTGGGGGGTTGCAGCACTCATAGGCAAATCATGTTATTGAAATTGTCGATGTGGGTGGGCAAAGGTTATCACAAAGCTGGCGCCTTTCGGGGTGTCCTCCAGATCCAGCGCGGCCTGGTTTGCCTGGCATAACTCCTGACATAGATACAGGCCCAGGCCGTTACCGTCACTGGCTGTGGTATAGAAGGGCTCAAACAGGTAACGGGCGGTGTCGGCATCGATGCCCTTGCCGTTGTCCCGCACCCGCAGCCAGGGCAGGTCGGTGCTGGCATGACGGCCACACTCCAGAAACACCTGGCTGGCATCGCCGCCGTGCTTGAAAGCGTTGCCGATCAGGTTGTCGATGACCTGGGTAAGCTGGTTGCGGTCGAAGCGGACTTCCACGTCTGTCAGGCATTGCCGGCACAGGCGGTCATGACCGTAGCCCCGCAACTGCCATTGTTCGCAGAGCTCTTCCAGGAAGGGGGTCAGGGTAAACCGTTCAGCCTGGCCCTTGCCCCGGCGGGACAGATCGAGGACATCGTGGATGATGCCATTCACCCGGCTCACATGATTGCGAATGATCCCCAGCAGATGGCGGTCCTCTTCGGCGGGGTCGCCGTCCAGCAGCAAGTCGGTGGCATGATTGATGGCGCTGAGCGGGTTGCGGATTTCGTGGGCCAGGGTGGCGGACAGGCGCCCCAGAGAGGCCAGGTTCATCTGTTGGGCTTCCTGGGCGACCCGGGCGCTGTCTTCCAGAAACAGCAGGGTCAGTTGTTCATGCTCGGTTTCCAGGGCGGCAAACCGGGGGCTTAACACGGGGGATTGCTCCGACACCCGCAGTGTTTCGAGTGGCAGCAGGGGGTTGTCCTGCCAGCGGCGGAACCGCTCTGTCAGTGGCTGGGGCAGCTCGCTGCCCAGCATGGGGGAGCCAAACAGGTTGTTGGCGGAATGGTTGGCCATCAGGATCCGCTGCTTGTCATCGAAGACCAGAATCCCGGTCCGCATGCGCTGGACAATTTGCTGGTTAAGCGCTTCCAGCCGCTCAATGGCAACCTGCTGTCGTTGAGCGATGCGCTCGCTGTGCTGCAATCGCTGGGCAATCTGCTGGATGATCAGCGACACCATGAAGAAGGCGATACCCAGCAGGCCGGACTCGGTAAGCAGAAAGGGCGATTCAGCCAGGCTCTGGATAGAAAAATAGAACTGCTCGAACATCATGGCCAGGGTGGCCAGGGCGGCGATCAGAAAGCCCATCCTGCCGCGCAGCAGAATATTCCCGGCGGCCACCGTGACCAGCAGCAGGACAGCCAGCCCGCCTTCCAGCCCGCCGTTGGCATGCACTACCAGGGTGAGCATAACCAGATCGGAAATCAGCGAAGCTGGCTGGGCCCAGTTGGGATAGGCGCGTCGGTGCGGACGGAAGTCCAGCGTGGTCGAGGCCAGCGTCAGTCCCAGGTAGATAAAGAGAGTGGCTTCAAACAGCAGGGGCTGGAAAGTGCCGATCAGTGGCTGCCCGGGGCCGTAGTGCAATAGCAATAACGCACAGGCAATCGCAATACGATAGACATTGTAAATGCGGGCGGGAGTCCAGCCCTGATTAGTTGTCATGATGTTCCAGATAGCGGCGTTGGTGTTCCTGGCAGCAGAAGTGCAGGCCGTTATGGCTGAAGGCCTCCGGGGAAGGGACATGCACGCCGCACTGGGCGCACTTCAGCATGGCCTGGGGGCCGCGGGAAGAGTTGTCCTGTGCGGAGTTGCGCCCCTGGCGAGCCTGTTCCAGCAGGCGTTTGCCCACCCGCCAGGCCAGATAGAGCAGGGCGGCGATGATCAGCAGGCGAATCAGCCCCATGTTTGTTCTCCTTCTTTGCACTTGAGTGCATTTACCGAATGCCGGCTGGCAGGCTGTTTTCAACACCCTGCCAATGGGTTATTGATAGGCGGATAATGGTGCAAGCGCAGGTTTTTCGGTTCCCCTCTTTGCCTGGTATCACTGGCAAAGAAGGTCTGAAAAGGCCCGTTTGTGGCCTTTTCAACACCCCGCTAAAGAGTACAATCACCGCTCATTTGAGGAAAGGCCGGTCAAGATGCGGATTATCATGGCCCAGCAGAACGCGCTGGTGGGCGATATCGAAGGCAATGCCCAGCGGGTGATCCAGGCAACGGATGAGGCGCGGCGTCTGCTTGGCGCGGAGCTGGTGCTGTTCCCGGAATTGATGCTTACCGGTTATCCGCCGGAGGACCTGCTGTTGCGGCCCAGCCTCAACAGCCGGGTGGATGCGGCGCTGGAGGAGATCGGCCAGCATATCAGTGTGCCCGTGGTGCTGGGCTATCCGGCGGTACGTAATGGCCGGCGTCGCAATGCCGCCGGCGTGCTGTTCCCGGGCGATTCCCGTCCCCGCCATGAATACTTCAAGCAGCACCTGCCCAATTACCGGGTCTTCGATGAAAAACGCTATTTCCACCCCGGGGACGAGCCCTGCGTCTTTGCGCTGGGCGACTGGACCTTCGGGCTGACCATTTGTGAAGACATCTGGCACGCCGAACCGGCTTCCCAGCTAGAGAAGGCCGGTGTGGACATGGTGCTCAACCTGAATGCGTCCCCATACCGTACCAACAAGGTTCAGGAGCGTTTCGAGCAGGTGCAGGCGCGCAGCCGGGAAACCGGGCTGTCGGTGCTCTACTGCAATCTGGTGGGCGGGCAGGATGAGCTGGTCTTCGACGGGGCCTCCTTTGTCTGCAACAGTCAAGGGGAGCGCTGTGTGCAGGGTGCCAGTTTTGCCGAGGCCCTGATCCCGGTGGATCTGCAATGCCGTGATGGCCACTGCGAACCGGTGGGGGAAGTGCTGCCTGTCCCAGGCCTGGAAGAGGGCATCTACCGGGCCCTGGTGCTGGCCACCCGGGATTACGTGAACAAGAACGGTTTCAAGGGGGCCCTGCTGGGGCTGTCCGGCGGTATCGACTCGGCCCTGACCCTGGCCGTGGCGGTGGATGCGCTGGGGCCCGAGCGCGTGGAAGCGGTGATGATGCCGTTCCGCTATACCTCCGCCATGAGTCTGGAGGATGCCGAGCAGCAGGCGAAAACCTTGCGGGTGGCGTATCGGGTATTGCCCATCGAGCCGGCCTTCAATGGTTTCATGGATATTCTCAGTGAGGCTTTTCAGGGGCAGGGCAAAGACACCACCGAGGAAAACCTGCAGGCCCGCTGCCGGGGTGTGCTGCTGATGGCGCTGTCCAACAAGAACGGCTCCGTGGTGCTGACCACCGGCAACAAGAGCGAGATGGCCGTGGGCTATGCCACCCTTTACGGAGACATGGCCGGCGGTTTCTCGGTGCTCAAGGATGTCTTCAAGACCATGGTCTATCGGCTGGCGAACTGGCGTAACCAGCAGGCCGGTGCGGAAATCATTCCGGAACGGGTCATCACCCGGCCGCCTTCCGCCGAACTGGCACCGGACCAGGTGGACAGCGATTCCCTGCCCGACTACGACGAGCTGGATGCCATCCTCGAACGTTACGTGGAACAGGATATGAGTGCCGAAGCGGTGATCCGCGACGGCTTTGACCGGGACAATGTCTACAAGGTGGTCAAGCTCACCGACCGCAACGAATACAAGCGCCGTCAGGCCGCCGTCGGCCCACGCGTCAGCCGCCGCGCCTTCGGCAAGGACCGCCGTTACCCCATCACCAACGGCTGGCGACCGGGAGACTGAGCGGGCGCTTGCACGCAACACGCTTCACGCCAACACGCCAAAAGAAGAAGCCCGCGATTGCGGGCTTCAGCGTGTTGGCGTGCTGTATGTAAGCGTGCAGCGTTTTACAGCAAATCAAACGTCAGCAGACTCAACAACCCACTGTCTTCTTCCGGCCACCAGGCCAGATACACCTCATCGTCATCCAGGAATTGGCTGTCCGGCCAGTTCAGAGCCAGGACATTGCGGCTTTTGGCAGCCAGTTCCGGGTAGTTCAGCCGTTCATAGCCTTTCACCATGATGGCCAGGGCTTCCTCCACGGCTGGCGTCTGCTGGTAATGCTTGACCACATACTGGGCCCGGTTGATGGACGCCACGGTGGCGCCACGGCGGGCGTAGTAGCGGGCCACATGCAGTTCCTGCCGGGCCAGCTGATTGCGGATATGGACCATGCGGGCCCGGGCATCCGGCGCATACTCGCTGTCCGGGAAGCGGGTCACCAGCTGCTCGAAGTCCCGGAAAGCATCCTTGGCGGCATCCATGTCCCGGGCGGATTTGTCCGAGGACACCAGGTTGTCGAACAGGCCTTTTTCCATATTGAAGTTGGCCAGCCCGCGCAGGTAGAGCGCATAATCCAGCCGCGGGTGGGCCGGATAGTTACGCATGAAACGCTGGGCCGCTACCACCGTGGCGGGGTAATCCACCGCCTTGTACTGGGCATAGATCAGGTCCAGCGCGGCCTGCTCCGCATAATCCCCGTAGGGGAAGCGGGCCTCCAGCTCTTTTAGCTGATCAATGGCGGTCAGATAATTCTTGGATTCAATGGACTCACGGGCCTCGCGATATTGCGCGGCTTCGGTGAGTTCCGGTGCTTCCTGGTTGCTGGCACAGCCGGCAAGCAGGAGCAGGCACAGCAATGGCCCTAAAAAGCGTGGCATTCTTTCCTCGTTAAACGGTTACAATGGCGAGTTCGGACACGGCATTTAAACACAGGTTGCATTATGGGACATCTTGGCGGCGAGAAAATTCAGCGTACCGAGCAGGTACGCGCGGACCAGGCCGGGCAGCGCGTGGACCAGGCAGCCGCCGAGCTGTTCGACGGTTTCTCCCGCTCCCGCCTGCAGGGCTGGATCAAGGACGGTACGCTCACCGTCAACGGGGCCAGGGTCAAGCCCAAGGACAAGCTCACCGGCAACGAGTCTCTCACCCTGGATGTGGAAATCGAACCGGAGCTGGATGACCAGCCTCAGTCCATCGAGCTGGACGTGGTGTACGAGGATGACGACATCATCGTCATCAACAAGCCGGTGGGACTGGTGGTGCACCCGGCCGCCGGTCATGCGGACGGCACCCTGCTGAACGGGCTGCTGCATCACGACGAACGCCTCAATAGCTTGCCCCGTGCCGGTATCGTCCACCGGCTGGACCGGGATACCTCCGGCCTGATGGTGGTGGCTCGTTCCCTGGAGGCCCATCACAGCCTGGTTGACCAGCTGCAGGACAAGAGCCTGTTTCGCCAGTACGAAGCCATTGCCGTGGGCGTGATGACCGGTGGTGGCAAGGTGGACGCCCCCATCGGCCGCCATCCGGTGGACCGCAAGAAGCAGGCCGTGGTGAAGGAAGGGGGTAAGGAAGCGGTCACTCACTACCGGGTCATCGACCGCTATCGCGCCCATACCCGTATCCAGGTCCAGTTGGAAACCGGGCGGACCCACCAGATCCGGGTCCATATGGCCTATCGCAATTACCCCCGGGTGGGCGACCCGCTCTACGGTGGCCGCCTCAAGCAGCCTGCCGGCGCCAGCGAGACTTTGCGCCAGGCCCTGCGCCGCTTCCCGCGCCAGGCCCTCCACGCCCGCAAACTCGGCTTGATTCACCCGGCCAGCGGTGAATACTGTGAATTCCAGGCGCCCCTGCCCGAGGATATGCAGGCGCTGATACAGGTGCTGGAAGAGGATGCTAAAGCATAGTATCCGGTGCGCTATGGCGGAGATGGGCTCACGTCTACTTCCGCCCTACACACACAACGCAAACGTAGGGCGGAAATCGTTGTGGGCGATCTCCGCCGCCAAGCCCGCGAAGCTGGCAAGGTTGTTCCCATGACGCTTCCCGAACGCGACCAATGGCTCTGGCCGGACTGGCAGCCGCACCCTTCCGTCCGGGTGGCGGTGACGACCCGTGCGGGCTCGCATTCCCCCAAGCCCTGGAATGGCTTCAATCTTGGTCTGAATTGCGGCGACCAGCCCAACCGTGTGGAACAGGCCCGCCATCATGTGGAAAAGCTCCTCCAGGCGGACCACCCGGCGGCCTGGCTCAAGCAGGTGCACGGCAGGAAAGTGATTCGGGCTGGTGAACCGGATAGCGAAGCCGACGGGGTCTGGACCGACCAGCAGCGCTGGCCTTGTGTGGTGCTGACCGCGGACTGCTTGCCGGTGCTGCTGGCTCGCGTCGATGGTTCTGCTGTGGCGGCGGTGCATGCGGGTTGGCGCGGCTTGCAGGCCGGCATCATAGGAGAAGGCGTGCGGAAAATCGCCCCCAGTGGGGAGGCGGTGAGCGCCTGGCTGGGTCCGGCTATTTGTGGCCGCTGTTATCAGGTGGGGGACGACGTCTACCGGGCTTTCGTGGACTCGAACCCGGCCTTCAAGCCGGCCTTTCGGGAGGATGCCACCCCTCACCACTGGCGTTTCTCCGTGGCCCATGCCGCCATGATCGAACTGGCCCATCTTGGCATCGAGGACGTCCAGGGTGGCGAACTGTGCACCGCCTGTGACCTCTCCCGCTTCTATTCCTATCGCAAGGAAGGCGATACCGGGCGGTTTGCTTCGGTGATCTGGCTGGACGGGGATGATTAATAGTTAATAATGAATAATTAATAACGACGCGATAACGCGTTTATAAGGTTTTGAACGCAAGAGGCCGCGCCCAAAGATTGGGCGCGGCCTCTTGCGTTCAAGCTAATGCAGGCTTGCGCCGCGCAACTATTACTTATTCATTATTAACTATTAATTGCCCTTGAGTTTGGCCCAATCGGACCCATTAAAGCTTCAGTTGATTGATTTCCGGTGATCACCGGTCGCTTGCCGTCAGGGAGTGTCCGGGTGGATCGACTCCGGACAAAGGAGAGCCAAGAGATGCGAATGGACAAACTCACCGCCCGTCTGCAGGAAGCCCTGTCAGACGCGCAATCCCTGGCCGTGGGGCAGGGCAACAGCACGATCGAACCGGTTCACCTGATGCTGGCACTGATGCAGCAGCAGGGGGGCGTGGCCAAGCCGTTACTGGAAAAGGCGGGCGCCAACAGTGCCGATGTGATTACCGCGCTCAACATGGCCGTGGACAAGCTGCCCACCGTTTCCAATTTCAATGGTGATGTGCAGATGGGGCAGGGCACTGGCCGGCTGCTGAATCTGGCGGATCGTGAGGCCCAGCAACGGGGTGACCAGTACCTGTCTTCCGAGGTGGTGCTGCTGGCCGCCTGTGATGACAGTGGCGAGCTGGGCAAGATCCTGAAAAATGCCGGCGTTACCAAGAAGGTGCTGGCGGAAAAGATTGCCCAGGTTCGGGGTGGCGAAGCCGTGAATGACCCCAACGCGGAAGACAAGCGCGAGGCGCTGGACAAGTACACCGTCAACCTCACCGAGCGGGCCGAGTCCGGCAAGCTGGACCCGGTCATCGGTCGTGATGATGAAATCCGCCGAACCATTCAGGTGCTGCAGCGCCGTACCAAGAACAACCCGGTGCTCATCGGTGAGCCCGGTGTGGGCAAGACCGCTATCGTGGAAGGGCTGGCCCAGCGTATTGTGAATGGCGAGGTGCCGGAGGGCCTGAAAGACAAGCAGGTGTTGTCCCTGGATATGGCCGCCCTGATTGCCGGGGCCAAATACCGGGGCGAATTCGAAGAGCGCCTCAAGGCCGTGCTCAACGAGCTGGCCAAGCAGGAAGGGCGTATCATCCTGTTTATCGACGAGCTGCATACCATGGTCGGTGCCGGCAAGGGCGAGGGCTCCATGGATGCGGGCAACATGCTCAAGCCGGCCCTGGCCCGTGGCGAGCTGCACTGTGTGGGTGCCACCACCCTGGATGAATATCGCCAGTATATTGAAAAGGATGCGGCCCTGGAGCGCCGTTTCCAGAAAGTGCTGGTGGACGAGCCCACGGTGGAGGACACCATTGCCATCCTGCGTGGGCTGAAAGAACGTTACGAAGTACACCACGGCGTGGATATTACCGATAGCGCGATTATTGCCGCTGCGCGTCTGAGCCATCGCTATATCACCGACCGGCAGCGGCCGGACAAGGCCATCGACCTGATCGACGAGGCAGGCAGCCGTATCCGCATGGAAATCGATTCCATGCCGGAGGAGATGGACCGCCTGGACCGTCGCCTGATCCAGCTGAAGATGGAGCGCGAAGCGCTGCGCAAGGAAGAGGATGAGGCCAGCAAGAAACGCCTGGAAAAGCTGGAAGAGGACATCAGCGACCTGGAAAAGCAGTACGCCGACCTGGAGGAAATCTGGCAGGCCGAAAAGGCGGCCCTGCAGGGCGCCCAGGAATACAAGGCCGAACTGGAGCAGGCCCGGGTTGAACTGGAACAGGCGCGCCGTGCCGGTGACCTCAATCGCATGTCCGAGCTGCAATATGGCGTGATTCCCGAACTGGAGAAAAAGGTTCGTGAAGCCCAGGACCGGGAAGAACAACAGGCGCAGAGCGAAAATCAGTTACTGCGCAACAAGGTCACCGACGAGGAAATCGCCGAAGTGGTGTCCAAGTGGACGGGAATTCCCGTGGCCAAGATGCTCGAGGGCGAGAAGGACAAGCTGCTGCGCATGGAAGAGGCACTCCACGACCGCGTGGTGGGGCAGAACGAAGCCGTGGAAGCGGTGGCCAATGCGGTGCGCCGTTCCCGGGCCGGCCTGGCCGACCCCAACCGCCCCAACGGCAGTTTCCTGTTCCTCGGCCCGACGGGCGTGGGCAAGACCGAGCTGTGCAAGGCGCTGGCGAACTTCCTGTTCGATACCGAAGAGGCCATGGTGCGCATCGACATGTCCGAGTTCATGGAGAAGCACTCCGTGGCCAGGCTGGTGGGCGCCCCTCCGGGGTATGTGGGGTACGAGGAAGGCGGCTACCTGACCGAAGCCGTGCGCCGCAAACCGTACTCCGTGGTCTTGCTGGACGAGGTAGAAAAGGCCCACCCGGATGTGTTCAACATCCTGCTGCAGGTGCTCGATGATGGCCGCCTAACCGATGGCCAGGGCCGCACCGTGGATTTCCGCAACACCGTGGTGGTAATGACCTCCAACCTGGGGTCCGACCTGATCCAGAAACTGGCCGGGGCGTCCTCTGAAACAGAGAGCGATTACGAGGCCATGAAGGGCGCGGTGATGGAGGTGGTGGGCAACCATTTCCGTCCGGAGTTCATCAACCGGGTGGATGAGACGGTGGTTTTCCACCCGCTGGAGAAAACCCAGCTCAAGGGCATCGCCGGCATCCAGCTGGGCTATTTGCAGAAAAGGCTGGCCGAGCGGGAGATCCGCCTGTCACTCAGCGATGCCGCGCTGGACAAGTTGGTGGAAGCGGGTTTCGATCCGGTCTATGGCGCCCGGCCCCTCAAGCGGGCCATCCAGCAGCAGCTGGAGAATCCGCTGGCCCAGGCCTTGCTGAAAGGCGAGTTTGCCCAGGGCGATACCATCAAGGTGGATGTGGAAGGCGACCATTTCCGGTTTGGACATTAACCGGCCTGCCAACAGGAAACGCCGCAGCTTGCTGCGGCGTTTCTTTGAAGGGATGGCAGTCAGCTAATGTTGGAGCCTTGCTTGCAAGGCGAAGTCCTGATGCCATCTTCTACGGTGGGTGATTCGCTTTGCGAGCAAAGCTCCCACAGCTAGCCTTGCTCGCACATCTCCAGGGCTTTTTGGGTGTCCTGGATCATCTTGTCTTTCGCTTCCTGGTCCAGCACTTCCATTTCGCCCGTCTGGGGGTTTTTCTGGCGAACAATGGGCTTGTTCTTCAGGGTTTCCAGATTCTTGCGGTGCTGCTCACAGCGCTCTTTTTTGACCTCGTCCGGCTCGGTGTCCACCCGCTTTTCTTCCGCTGCTGCCTGCTCGGCCTGCTGGCGGGCTTTTTGGGCGGCCTGGCGCTTGGCGTTCAGGGCCTCCAGAGCCTCATCCTGATCGGAGCTGGCATTGGCCCGGGTATTCACTTCGGTGGTTTCCACGCCCTGAGGGGGGTGAGCGTCGTAATGGGTCACCCCGTTCTCATCCACCCATTTGTAGAATTTGGCCGCGCTGCTGACGCTGGCTATGGCGAGCAGGGCTCCCCCGAGAATCAGGCTCAATCTGGTCATGGTATTGGTCTTCTTATGGCTTGCCGGTTCCGATAAGACTTTAGCATGACGCGGGAAGGGGTTTTTCTGCAAGCCAAACCCGACCAAGGGCTTTGATTCGTCGCACATTTCTGACAAAATCGAGACTTTCCGGAGATCGGGACCCGCATTCGCTTACCGGTGAATGTGTGGCCGGGACCCGGGGCGTCGTTACCGCGATGTCCGGTCAGCAGTATCACACTGCACTCTCGTCCCGCTGAGGGAACCTCCGGAGGTTTCTGTTTCTGATTGGCGGGCGAGCTCCCCCTTGCAGCAACCTCCGAAGACATCCTGACCCTGTGTCTGCCGTTGGCCACCTCCACGCAGACGCCAGAGCTACCCCAAGTACGGGGCTCTCCCACAGGGCTGGACTTCCCGATGACACCCCGCTCCACGGGTTTTGCCCGTGGGTTGAATGCATGTTTATTTTTTGAGGTAGCAACCGTGGAAATGTTATCCGGCGCGGAAATGGTGGTCCGTGCGCTGCAAGACGAGGGGGTGGAGTACATCTTCGGGTATCCCGGAGGGTCTGTACTGCACATCTATGATGCATTGTTTCAGCAGGACAAGGTCAGCCACATTCTGGTCCGTCACGAGCAGGCGGCCACCCATGCGGCTGACGGCTATGCCCGTGCCACGGGCAAACCCGGTGTAGTGATGGTGACGTCCGGCCCCGGTGCCACCAATGCCATTACCGGCCTGGCCACGGCGTTCATGGACTCCATTCCCATGATCGTGCTGTCCGGTCAGGTCCGTTCCGACTGGATCGGCGATGATGCCTTCCAGGAAACCGACATGATTGGCGTGTCCCGTCCGGTGGTGAAGCACAGCTTCATGGTCCGTGACGCCAAGGACATCCCCGAGATCATGAAAAAGGCGTTCTACATCGCGACCACCGGTCGCCCCGGCCCGGTTCTGGTGGACATCCCCAAGGACCAGACCGCGCCGAACGTGAAGAACCCCTACGAATACCCGAAGAAAGTGAAGATGCGTTCCTATGCGCCGGTCAGCCGTGGCCATTCCGGCCAGATCCGCAAGGCGGTGGAAGAGCTGATGAAAGCCAAGCGTCCGGTGATCTATGCCGGCGGTGGGGTGGTGCAGGGCGAAGGCAGCGAGCTGCTGACCCAACTGGCGCATCGTCTCAACTTCCCGGTGACCAATACCCTCATGGGACTGGGCTGCTTCCCGGGTACCGATTCGCAGCACGTGGGCATGCTGGGCATGCATGGCACCTATGAAGCCAACATGACCATGCACAATGCCGACGTGATTCTCGCGGTAGGGGCGCGCCTGGATGACCGGGTCACCAACAACGTGAAGAAATTCTGTCCGGGTGCCAAGATCATCCATATCGACATCGACCCGGCCACCATTTCCAAGAATGTGCTGGCGCACATCCCCATCGTGGGCCCGGTGCAGCAGGTGCTAGAGGAAATGCTTGCTGCCCTGGACGAGCACGGTGGCGAGCCGGACCAGAAAGCGCTGGAGCGCTGGTGGGAAGAAATCGCCGGCTGGCGCAAGGTCCATGGCATGCGCTACGAGACCAGCGAGAACGGTCCCATGAAGCCCCAGCAGGTGGTGGAAGCCCTGTACAAGGCCACGGGCGGTGACGCCTATGTGACCTCGGACGTGGGCCAGCACCAGATGTTCGCCGCCCAGTACTACAAGTTCGACCAGCCCCGTCGCTGGATCAACTCCGGGGGGCTGGGCACTATGGGCTTCGGCCTGCCGGCAGCCATGGGCGTGCAGTTCGCCTATCCCGATGCCACCGTGGCCTGTGTCACCGGGGAAGGCTCCATCCAGATGAACATCCAGGAGCTGTCCACCTGCCTGCAGTACGGCCTGCCGGTGAAGATCATCAACATCAACAACCAGGCCCTGGGCATGGTGCGCCAGTGGCAAGACATGCAGTACGGCGGCCGCCACAGCCAGTCCTACATGGAATCGTTGCCGGACTTCGTCAAGCTGGCCGAGTCCTATGGCCATGTGGGTATGAAGGTGGAGAAGTTCGAGGACCTGGAAGGGGCCATGAACGAAGCCTTCGCCCTCAAGGATCGTCTGGTATTCATGGATATCTATGTTGACCCCACCGAGCACGTGTACCCGATGCAGATCGCTGACGGGTCCATGCGCGACATGTGGCTGAGCAAGACGGAGCGGACCTGATGCGTCGAATTATCTCTATTCTGATGGAAAACGAGCCGGGCGCACTGAGCCGGGTAATCGGTCTGTTCTCCCAGCGGGGCTACAACATCGAAACCCTGTCGGTGGCACCCACCGAGGACAGCACCCTGTCCCGGCTGACCCTGACCACCTTCGGGGATGACCTGAAGATTGAGCAGATCACCAAGCACCTGAACAAGCTGATCGAGGTGGTCAAGCTGGTGGATCTCACCGAAGGGGCTCACATCGAGCGTGAGCTAATGCTCATCAAGGTGAAGGCCACCGGTGCCCAGCGGGCAGAGGTGAAGCGCAGTGTGGACATCTTCCGCGGCCAGATCGTGGATGTGACCAGCACCGTCTACACCATCCAGCTCACCGGGGCCTCCGACAAGCTGGACGCCTTCATCGGCGCCATCGGGGAAACCCAAGTGCTGGAAGTGGTGCGTTCCGGCGTGTCGGGGATATCCCGGGGCGAGAAGGTGCTGAGTCTGTAAGGACGCGCGCCACCCACAAAAAAGCCGCTCTAAACTTGAGCGGCTTTTTTGTGGGTGGCTTTCACGCTGACACGCACAACACGCCGCCCTGCGGGCTCCACGCAAAACCGAAAAACCTGGCGTGCGCCCGTCAGGGCGGCGTGATGCGTGCAAGCATGTATGTGTCTATTCCACCTGTGACCAGAACGCATTGATCAGGGGCTCTTCCAGGCGCCGTTCCTGCGTAAACAGTCCCACCTCGTAGGGCGCCAGTGCCGGCTGTACATCCAGCGGCCGGGTGCGCCCGGCCAGCGGACTGTTGTCCAGCACGATCTTCGGCACGATCCCCACCCCGAAACCCAAGCTGACCATGCTGACGATGGCCTCGTTGCCGCCCACCTGGGCATAGATGTGTGGCTTGACGCTCAGTTGCCGAAACCAGCGATCTACCCGTTCCCGGGCCAGGCCTTCTTCGGAAAGAATCATGGGGACCTCTTCCCAGGCCGCTTTGCTGGCGGCGCCGTTGAGGCGTTCCGCCAGTTGAGCCTGGCCTGCCTGGGCAATGAACAGTAGTGGAGAGCGGGCGATGGGGCGGAAGGCGATGCCGCCGGGCAGGTGATCCGGGCGGGCGCCGATGGCGATATCCTCTTCGCCCTGCTGGACGCGCTGTACCGCCTGGGCGGGGTCGCCGGTGTGCAGCTTCAGCTCGATGCGCGGGTACTGGTGGCGGAAGCTGCTGAGGATGTCGTAAAGGAAGCTGTAACTGGCCGTCACCGAACAATACAGGCTCAGTTCCCCCTGCAGGACCCGCCGATCTTCCTGCAAGGCATGGCGCAGGCTGTCCCAACGCATTAGCGTATCGCGGGCATATTCCTGGAAACGCTGGCCTTCCCGGGTCAGGGTGACGCTGCGGTTGTCCCGGTAGAATAAGGGGACGCCCAGTTCCTCCTCCAGTTGCTGGATGGTGCGGCTGAGGGTGGAGGGGCTCACATGGCACATGGTGCTGGTGCGGCCGAAGTGCAGGGTGTCCGCCAGGGTCAGGAACAGACGCAGGGGTTTGGTATCCATCTTTTGCCTTCCTGGCTAACGAATGTTTTGCCTGTATTGCGTTTTCGGCAATGCAACGTTTCAAATATATCATTTTACGCAATGCGATAGATAGCCTAGAGTGGCGGACCGTATTCAGGGCGTCGTGCCGGGCAGGTCCCGGCATCTCCTCCCCATCGGCAGAGCCTGACTTTGCCGCCGACTTTCATTGATACCAGAAAGAGCCAGAGCTATGAGCATGCAAGTGTATTACGACAAGGATTGCGACCTTTCCATTATCCAGGGCAAGAAAGTGGCCGTTATTGGCTACGGCTCCCAGGGCCATGCCCACGCCTGCAACCTGAATGATTCCGGTGTGGATGTGTCTGTCGGTCTGCGTCCCGGCTCCTCCTCCATCGCCAAGGCCGAAGCCCATGGCCTGAAAGTGAGCGACGTGCCGTCCGCCGTGGCCGCCGCCGACGTGGTCATGATGCTGACCCCGGACGAGTTCCAGGCCCAGCTGTACCGGGAAGAAATCGAGCCGAACCTGAAAGAAGGCGCCACCCTGGCCTTTGCCCACGGTTTTGCTATCCACTACAACCAGATCGTGCCGCGCGCTGACCTGGACGTGATCATGATCGCCCCGAAAGCGCCGGGTCATACCGTGCGCACCGAGTTCACCAAGGGCGGCGGTATCCCCGACCTGATCGCCATCTTCCAGGATGCCTCCGGCAAGGCCAAGGACGTGGCGCTGTCCTACGCCTGTGGCGTGGGCGGTGGCCGTACCGGCATCATCGAGACCACCTTCAAGGATGAGACCGAAACCGACCTGTTCGGTGAGCAGGCGGTACTGTGTGGTGGCGCGGTAGAGCTGGTGAAAGCCGGTTTTGAGACCCTGACCGAAGCCGGCTACGCGCCGGAAATGGCCTACTTCGAGTGCCTGCACGAGCTCAAGTTGATCGTGGACCTGATGTACGAAGGCGGCATCGCCAACATGAACTACTCCATCTCCAACAATGCGGAGTATGGCGAGTACGTGACTGGCCCCGAGGTGATCAACGAGCAGTCTCGCGAAGCCATGCGCAATGCCCTCAAGCGCATCCAGAATGGCGAGTATGCCAAGCAGTTCATCTCCGAAGGGGCGCTGAACTACCCCTCCATGACCGCCAATCGCCGCAACAACGCCGCGCACCCCATTGAGCAGGTGGGCGAGAAGCTGCGCGCGATGATGCCGTGGATCCAGGCCAACAAGATCATCGACAAGAGCAAGAACTAAGCGCTTGGTGAGATCGACAGAAAACGCGGCTTCGGCCGCGTTTTTTGTTTCCGGGCCCTGAGTTAGACTAGGCACACCCAATTTGGATGGACCACCATGCAGGACAACGACAAGACGACAACCAGCCAGCAGCCCGAAACCTTCGAGGTGGTGGAAGCGGAGCACCGCACCGGCGCCCGTCACAAGGGGGTATATCTGCTGCCCAACCTGTTTACCACCGGTGCCCTGTTCGCCGGTTTCTATGCCATCGTCGCCGCCATGAACGGCCTGTTTGAGAATGCTGCCCTGGGGATCATCATCGCCGGCATTCTGGACGGCATGGATGGCGGGGTGGCACGGCTGACCAATACCCAGAGCAAATTCGGCGCCGAGTACGATTCCCTGTCCGACTGTGTGGCCTTTGGCGTGGCGCCAGGACTGGTGGCCTATTCCTGGGGGCTGTCGGAACTGGGCAAATTTGGCTGGATGGCCGCCTTTATCTATGTGGCCTGTGCTGCCCTGCGGCTGGCCCGCTTTAACGTGCAGGCGGAAACCACGGACAAGCGTTTCTTCATTGGTCTGCCCAGCCCTACTGGTGCGGGTCTGGTGGCCACCCTGGTCTGGCTGGGGGCGAGCCGGGGCGTCCAGGGGGATGATATCTCCTGGATCGTGGCCCTGGTGGTGGCGGGGGCCGGCCTGCTGATGGTGTCTTCGGTGAAATATCACTCATTCAAGGAATTTCATATCGGCCGGGTGCCGTTCAAGGTGCTGCTGGGCGTGATCATTGCCTTCGCCATTGTCTTCCTGGATCCGCCGCTGGTGTTGCTGACGGCGGCGGTGCTGTATGTGATTGCCGGGCTGCTGATGAGCTTGTGGCAGTTGCGCAAGTCCGTGTAACAAATCGCGGTTTCTGGTATCCAAAAGGGGCGTCTTCACGAAGGCGCCCTTTTTTTGTGTCACCTTAAAGCGGCAGGCCAATGGCAGAATCCAGCAGGGGAGAGTCATGATTATCCGCCACAAGGACCCAAACGCACCCAAAAGTTCGGAAATTACCCCGGAATCGGTGTACCTGAAGCGCCGGGAATTGATGATGCTGGGTGGACTGGCGGGGTTGTTCAGTGCCTTGCCGGCCTGGGCCCGCGAGGTGGACCCGGTCGCAGAAGATACCTCCCGGGCCCGCTGGCTGAAGGATCAGGTGGCGCTGGCCGTGGACGGCAAGCCGGATTCGGAAGAGGCGCTGACCCCCTACAAGGATGTGACCAGCTATAACAATTTCTATGAATTCGGCACCGGCAAGACCGACCCGGCCGATCACGCTCACACGCTGCGGACCGATCCCTGGACCGTTACCGTGGCCGGGGAGGTGGAAAAGCCCGGCGACTATGCCCTGGAAGATTTGATCAAGGGGCTGCAGATGGAGGAGCGGATCTACCGGCTGCGTTGCGTGGAAGCCTGGTCCATGGTTATTCCCTGGGTGGGCGTGCCGCTGGGCAGCCTGCTGAAAAAGCTCCAGCCCACCAGCAAGGCAAAATATGTGGCCTTCACCAGCCTGGCCGACCCGGACCAGATGCCGGGAGTGCGCTCTCCCTTCACCGGCATCGACTGGCCCTACCGCGAAGGGCTGCGGCTGGACGAGGCCATGCACCCCCTGACTCTGATGGCGGTGGGGCTCTATGGGCGTACCCTGCCCAAACAGAATGGAGCGCCGTTCCGGTTGGTGGTGCCGTGGAAATATGGCTTCAAATCCATCAAGTCCATCGTGCGCATCGAGCTCACCGAAAGCGAGCCCCAAACTACCTGGAACATGCTGGCCCCGGATGAGTACGGCTTCTACGCCAATGTGAACCCGAAGGTGGACCACCCCCGCTGGTCCCAGGCCCGCGAGCGCCGTTTGCCCAACTCCTTCTTCGACCCTAATTGGGTGCCGACTCGCCTGTTTAATGGCTACGACCAGGTGGCCCATCTCTACAAGGGCATGGACCTGAGCCGGTATTACTGATGAGAAGCAAACGATGGACCTGGCTGGCCTGGCCGCTGGGGTCGATACCTCTGCTGGTGGTGATCTGGCGTGCGACCCAGGGCTTGCTGGGTCCGGACCCGGCGGAAGTGTTCGTGGAGCTGCTGGGCTGGTGGTCTCTGGTCATGTTGCTGGTTTGTCTGGCCATGCGCCCGGCGGCTCAGTTACTGCACCTGCCCGGGCTGGTCGTCTGGCGGCGCACCTTCGGGCTCTGGGCCTTTACCTATGTGAGCCTGCATTTTCTCGCCTGGGCCACGTTGCTGCTGGGCTGGGACCTGTCCTATCTGGGTCAGGAGCTCAGCAAGCGCCCCTATATCATTGTTGGGGGCCTGGCCTGGCTGGCCCTGTGGCCCCTGGCGTTGACCAGCACCCGCAAGGCCCGGCGCCGGCTGGGCAGGAACTGGACGAAATTGCACCGGCTAATCTTCCTGGCCTTGCTACTGGCCCTGATCCATCAGAGCTGGGTGCAGAAATCGGGCTACGGAGAAACCCTGGTGTTTGCCGGGCTGGCCCTGGCCCTGGTGCTGTACCGAGTCTGGAAGGACCGGGTTCTGGCTAACAAATAGCCGTATTTCGGGGTTTTCGGCGTATTTTTGCACGCCATGCTCAAAAGGTGACCGTTTGATAAAAAAGTGATGAAAAAAGTATTGACGGTCTGCCGGAAATCTCTAGAATGCGCCCCCACAACGACGGCGGACACGGCAACACGCCAGAGACGCAGTCGGGAAGCCAAGGGTGGCGACTTATCATCTTTCGCAGCCTGAATATCAATTTGACTGGTGAATGTAATGACTTCGGGAAATTTAGACATAGAAGTTCCTTAAAAGTGTGTT
>JAKSCQ010000152.1 GCA_022360555.1 Pseudomonadales bacterium | reverse complement strand
TCGCTACGGCCATGCCTATGTGCCGCTGGATGAAGCCCTGTCGCGGGTGGTGGTGGACCTGTCCGGTCGCCCCGGGCTGGAAATGTTCGTGGATTTCACCCGGGGCAGCATTGGCGGCTTCGACGTGGATCTGTTCTATGAATTCTTCCAGGGCCTGGTCAACCACGCCATGATCACGCTGCATATCGACAACCTGCGTGGCAAGAATGCCCACCACCAGGCCGAGACAGTATTCAAGGCCTTTGGCCGTGCCCTGCGCATGGCGGTGGAAGCGGACCCGCGCATGGGCGGTATTACCCCGTCCACCAAGGGCACCCTGAGCGAAAGCGAGTAACGCCCTTATGAACGACGTAGTTGCCGTTGTGGATTACGGCATGGGCAACCTGCATTCCGCAGGCAAGGCCCTGGAAAAGGTGGCCAGCGGCCAGCGTATCGTGATTACCGGTGATCCGGAGCAGGTTCGGGCGGCGGACCGGGTGGTCTTCCCCGGTGTGGGTGCCATTCGTGACTGTATTGGCGTCCTTCGGGAAACCGGGCTGGACCAGGCCATTCTCGATGTGGTGGCCGCCGGCAAGCCGGTGCTGGGCATCTGTGTGGGCATGCAGGCGCTGATGGCCCGCAGTGAGGAAAACAATGGCGTGGACTGTCTGGGCGTTTTCGATGGTCAGGTGACTTTCTTCGGCGCGGACCTGCACAACGAAACCGGCAACCGCTTGAAAGTGCCGCACATGGGCTGGAACCAGGTGCGCCAGGGGATGGCTCATCCCATGTGGGCCGGCATTGCCAATGGCGCCCGTTTTTACTTCGTACACAGCTACTGTGTCACCGGTCTGCCAGATGACGAGGTGGCTGGCCGCTGTGAATACGGTTTCCCGTTTGCCGCCGCCGCGGTCAAAGGCAATGTCTTCGCCGTGCAGTTTCACCCGGAAAAAAGTGCCGATGCCGGCCTGACACTGCTGGAAAACTTCCTGCGCTGGATGCCCTGACGGGCTGACACGCATCACGCATACACGCGACACGCTAACGAGACAATCATGCAGCTAATTCCCGCCATCGACCTGAAAGACGGTAAGTGTGTTCGCCTCAAGCAGGGGCGCATGGAAGACGATACGGTCTTCTCCGAAGATCCGGTGGCCGTTGCCACCCATTGGGTGGAACAGGGCGCCCGGCGCCTGCACCTGGTGGACCTGAATGGCGCCTTTGCCGGCGAGCCGGTGAATGGCGAAATCGTCAAGGCCATTGCCCAGGCTCATCCGGACCTGCCGATCCAGATCGGCGGCGGCATTCGCAGCCCGGAAATCATTCAGGCTTACCTGGATGCCGGTGTACAGTGGGTGATTATTGGCACCAAGGCGGTCAACGAGCCGGAATTCGTGCGCGAGATGTGCAAGCAGTTCCCCGGGCACATCATCGTGGGCCTGGATGCCAAGGACGGGAAAGTGGCCACGGATGGCTGGGCCAATGTCACCGACGTGGACGTGATTGACCTGGCCAGGCAATTCCAGGACGACGGCGTGTCCGCCATCGTTTACACCGACATCAGCCGTGACGGCATGCTGCAGGGAGTCAATGTGGAAGCGACCCTGCGCCTGGCCGAAGCCATTTCCATTCCGGTGATCGCCTCCGGCGGGATTACCAACCTGGAAGACGTGCGCAATCTGTGTGCGGTGGCCAGGCTGGGCATCAGTGGCGCTATTACCGGGCGGGCCATCTACGAAAAGACCTTGGACTTCGCCGAGGGGCAGGCCCTGTCCGACGAACTGATCGGAGCCTGATTATGGGGTTGGCCAAACGTATTATTCCCTGTCTTGATGTGGACGCCGGCCGGGTGGTCAAGGGCGTGCAGTTCGTGGATATCCGCGATGCTGGTGATCCGGTGGAAATTGCCAAGCGCTACAACGACGCTGGAGCCGACGAAATTACCTTTCTGGATATCACCGCCAGCCATGAGGGCCGTGATACCACCCTGCACACCGTTGAGCAGATCGCCAGCCAGGTGTTCATTCCGCTCACCGTGGGTGGTGGCGTGCGTACTCTGGAAGATATCCGCAACCTGCTCAATGCCGGGGCCGACAAGGTGGGCATCAACTCCGCGGCGGTCAAGGATCCGGAGTTCGTGCGCGCCGCCGCCGAGCGGTTCGGCTCCCAGTGCATTGTGGTGGCGATCGATGCCAAGAAGGTCAGCGCGGAAAGCGAGTCCAACCGCTGGGAAATCTTCACCCATGGTGGCCGCAAGCCGACAGGGCTGGATGCGGTGGCCTGGGCGCGCCAGATGACCGACTACGGTGCCGGCGAAATTCTGCTCACCAGCATGGACCGCGATGGTACCAAAAACGGTTTTGATATTGCCCTGACCCGCGCCATTTCTGATGCCGTGCCGGTGCCGGTGATTGCCTCCGGGGGTGTCGGTAACCTCCAGCATCTGGTGGATGGTGTGCAGCAGGGCGGTGCGGACGCGGTGCTGGCGGCTTCCATTTTCCACTTTGGCGAATACTCCGTGCAGGAGGCCAAGGAATTCATGGCCGCCGCCGGTGTGGAGATGCGGCTAGGGAACCTCTGAATAGCTCCCTCCTTGCATGCTCAGCGTGGCCTGAAGCGTGCAGCTGTTGTGTCTTGTCTCGACGGGCAGGGTGGTTCCCTTTCCTGGAGGCAAGGCGCAGCAGATGTGCGCTTCAGGCCGCGCCTTTATACACGCCAGTGTGCTCCGGGTCTTCCAGACTGGCTCGCAATCTCGGTGCGCTTTTTCAATGGATGGACGATGGATGGACATACACCTTTAAAAGCGCGCCCCTCTCTACCTTGGCCGAGGGGGCGAGCCAGTCTGAAAGACTGAGCATGTAAGGAGTTATTCAGCGGTTCCCTGGTGTAGTTCAGACCGAAGGTCATATCCTGTGACAAAGCCAGCCGCTTTGTACTGGTCGCCGGTGGAATCCTGTTTTACTCTCGAGGTTTTATAACGATAAAACCCCGGGAGAGTACAGCATGGGTTCCAATGCGTTGATTGATATCGGTCTGCCGATATCCCTGTTTCTGATCATGGTGGGAATGGGCATGACCCTGACCCCCAAGGACTTCCGCGAGGTGGCCATTGCGCCGCGCGGTACCTTCTACGGCCTGGTCTGCCAGATTCTGCTGCTGCCACTGATCGCCCTGGGGGTGGCGGTGGTCATGGACCTTTCCCCTGCCCTTGCCATCGGTCTTATCGTGATTGCCGCCTGTCCCGGTGGCACTACCTCGAACCTGTTCGTGTACCTTGGCCGTGGTGATGTGGCGTTGTCCATCGTGTTGACGGTGCTGGCCAGCCTGATCACCATTGTTACCCTTCCTGCCTTCACCGGCTGGGCGCTGGAGCATTTCCGCGATGCGGAGCAGACCTTTGAACTTCCGGTGCTACGTACCATTATTACCCTGTTTGTGATCATTCTGTTGCCGGTGGGTATCGGCATGACGGTGCGTCATTTTCGTCAGGACTGGGCGGAAAAAGGCGAGAAAGCGGTGGGGTTGCTGGGGCTGTTAGTGCTGGTGGCCGTGATCGTGCTTCTGGTGGTAGAGCTGGGTGGCGAGGTTGTGGACCTGCTCAAGAAAGCCGGTGTTTCCGCCATCATTCTCAATGTGGCGGGGATTGTCCTGGGCATGGTGGGTGGCCGGCTTATCGGTCTGAGCCGTGATCAAGCTTTCACCGTGGCCATCGAACTGGGTATCAAGAACGGTACCTTGGGGTTGATGGTGACCCTGACCCTGCTGCATTCCGAGGCCATGTCGATACCGTCTGCCGTGTATGGCGTGCTGATGTTTGCCTTCGGCTTCTTGATGATCGGATACGCAAGGATGGCCGGCATCGGGAACAAGGCTCAGGACCCGGCGTGATCGCCGTTCCCGGTGGTGGCCGTGGTCACCGCCGGGGTTGTCAGCAGTTGTGAAACTGGCACCACCTGAATGCCCGCCTCATCCAGTAACGGCAGCACCTGTTGCAGATAATGGATGGTTTCCGGATAAGGGTGACCGATGGCAATGGCATGGCCGCGCTGGCGTGCCAGGCGTAGCAGCCGGTTGAATTGCTCATTGATCCTGACCAGATCCCGCTCGTTGTCCAGAAAGATATCCCGGCCGGCATTGGCCAGCCCGGTGCGGCTGGCCATGCGCTGGGCCACCGAGCGGCCGCTGGTGCGGCTGTCCACAAAGAATAGCTGGTGAGCCTTGAGTTCTTCCATCAGCCAGCCCATGGGTTCGCTCTGCTCGGTCAGGGCGCTGCCCATGTGATTGTTCAGACCCCGGGCCTGGGGAACCTGGCGGAGTGCCTGGCGGACCGAATCGAGCAATTCCTGTTCCTGCATGCCCAGGCGCAGTCCGCCCCGGTCCAGCCGGATGGAGCGCTGGGCGGCCATGGGCATGTGAACGATCACTTCCTTGCCGTTGCGGACGGCCCGTTCCGCCAGCCGTCGGCCATGGGGGGAGAAGGGAATCACGGCACAGGTAACCGCTGCAGGCAGGTCGGTAATGGCCTGGCCGCGACCGGAGCTGTAGCCCAGATCGTCGATAATGATGGCGATACGGGGCTGGGCCAGGGCGCTGGCGCTGATCAGCCACAGGCCCAGGCCGAGAAGCAGGCGAAGCATCAGGGCTGGTCGCCGTTACGGGACAGCACCACCCCTTTCAGCACCGACAAGGCCTGGGCCAAGGCATAGTCTTCCTGGGCCAGGGAGCGCGGTTTCTCGTCGTTCTTGCTTTCCCCGTTTTCGTTGCCCAGATGGCGGGGCAAGTCCGCTTCCCGGACCTGGAGGTCATCGCGGACTTCGATGCGGGTAACCGCGTCCACAGCGATGTCCGGTTCGATGCCTTCTGCCTGGATGGAGCGGCCGTCCGGGGTGTAATAGCGGGCGGTGGTCAGCTTCAGGGCGCGGTCCTTGCTCAGGGGGAGCACGGTCTGCACCGAGCCTTTGCCGAAGGTGCGGTTGCCGACCACGATGGCGCGATCCTGATCCTGCAGGGCGCCAGCCACGATTTCCGAGGCGGAGGCGCTACCACCGTTGACCAGTACCACCACGGGGGCCCCCTTGAGCTGGTCGCCGGGGTTGGCGCGGAAATCGCTGCGCGAAGTTTCTTCACGGCCCTGGGTGTAAACGATCAGCCCGTTGTCGAGGAACAGATCTGCTACTTCCACGGCACCGTTCAGCACACCGCCGGGGTTGTTTCTCAGATCGAGCACCAGGCCGCGCAGTGTGTTGTCCTTGCTCAGGGAGTCCAGTGCCTTGCGGGTGTCGTCGCCGGTGTTGTTCTGGAACTGGGAAATGCGCAGATAGCCCAGTCCCGGTTCCAGCATGCGCGACTTCACGCTGTGTAGCTGGATCTTGTCGCGAACCAGAGTGACCTGGTGGGGCTTCTCATCCCCGTCGGTGAGCACCATCAGGCGGATTTCCGAACCTACCTCGCCGCGCATCAGTTCCACGGCTTCGCCCAGGGACAGGCCTTTAACAAAGGTGTCGTCGATTTTCAGGATCAGATCGCCGGCCTGGATGCCGGCTTTGCTGGCGGGGGAGTCGTCCACCGGGGTAACCACCTTGACGAAGCCGTCTTCCATGGTCACTTCAATGCCCAAGCCACCGAATTCGCCGGTGGTGGTCACTTGCAGGTCATCGAACTGGTCTGGAGTCAGGTAGTTGGAGTGCGGGTCCAGTTCGTTGAGCATGCCGCGAATGGCGGATTCCAGCAGCTCGCGGTCGTCCACGTCTTCGATATAGGCGCCACGAATGCGTTCCATGACTTCGGCAAAGGCGCGCAGCTCATCCACCGGCACGCCCTGCTGACGGGCCTGCTCGTCCAGGGCCGGATCCTCGGCGTGCAGCAGACTGAAAGGCAGGGCGACAAGCAGCCCTGCCAGAATGACGGAGCGGAACATGAAAGGTGTCTTTATCGGCATTCACTATCCCCGGCGGGCGGTCACAACAATGTGCCCAGTATCAATTTTTGGCCAATGGCGGCAGTGTAACACGGCGATTGCACCAGCGTGTGGGGTTCACCGCCTCTCCGCGATGGCGTATCTCGAAGTACAGACCGCTGGCATGGTTGCCGCCGGAGTTGCCGGCCAGCGCCAGGCTGTCCCCGGCGGAGACCCATTCGCCCACTTCCCGCAGCAGGCTCTGGTTATAGCCGTACAGGGTCAGGTAGCCGTGGCCGTGGTCCACGATGGTAAGCAGGCCGTAGCCGCGTAGCCAGTCGGCAAAGACGACCCGGCCCGAGTGGATGGCCCGCACCGGGGTGCCGGCCGGGGCGTTGAGGATGACCCCCTGCCAGCGCAGGGCGCCTTCGCGCTGGCTGTTGTAGCCGGTGGCGATGCTGCCGGCGACCGGCCAGGGCAGCTTGCCGGTCAGCTTGCCGAATGGCGTGCCGCCCAGATCGGCAGGGATGTCATCCAGACTGCGGTGCATGTCCTCGAGCAGCTTCTGCAGGCGCTGCTGGTCGCGCTTGAGCTGGCTGAGACTGTCGCCGCGCTGGTCCAGTGAGCGATTCAGCTTGGCCAGGGTCTGCTGGCGTGCGGACTGGGCCTGCTGCAGCTTGCTGGCATGGGCCTGAACCTCGCTGCGCTTGTCCAGCAGTACCTTGCGGGCCTGATTGACCCGCAGGCTCACTTCCCGAAGCTCGCTCAGTTCGCTGTTCACGTCCTTGAGTCGCCGGGTACGGGCACGCTGGTAGTATTCCTGGTAGCGCAACAGGCGGGCGATCTGGTCTGGCTGTTCCTGGTTGAGCAGCAGCTTGATGCGCTCCTGACGGCCGGCCTGGTAGCTGGCGCGAACGGTTTTGCCCAGCCAGTCGAGCTGGGTACGCTTTTCGTCGGCCAGCCTGGCCTGCTCTGCTTCCAGTGTGGACAGCCGCTGGCGGGCCTTGTCGGCCTTGCTTTCCAGCTCCCGTTGCTCGTGGGTCAGGCGGCTGATGCGCAATTCCGCCTCGCGCAGCTCGGCCTGCACGGCATTGCGTTCACGCAGTTCCCGGTTCTGGGCTGCACTCAGCTCGTTGATGCGGTCTTTCAGTTCCTCCAGCTGGGCCCGGGACGGGGGTTCGGCCCAGGCCAGCAGGGGCAGAAGAAGGAACAGCAGGAGTCCGGGGCGCATGGTTTTACCTTCCCCCCCTGCAGATGTGTATACTTGGCGCCGATTTTCCACCGGCACAGGGCTGTCCAACTCTCTGCACAGCCGTTGTCGCCATGGCCACTGATTCGGGGTTCCCATGAGCCAATTGATTGAATTTGCCAGCAACCATTATCTTCTGGTGTCCGCCTTTTTCCTGCTGTGGGCACTGTTTTTCGTTCTCGAGTCCCGCCGTGGCGGCAAGGCCCTGTCTCCGCAACTGGTCACCAATATGGTCAACCAGGAGGACGCGGTTATCGTTGACCTGCGGGAAAGCGATGAGTTTCGGGCCGGTCATATCGCCGGCAGTATCAATATCCCTGCCGGTCAGGCTCTTGAGCGTATTGCAGAGCTGGAAAAATACAAGGAAAAACCTGTCATTCTGACTTGTGATATGGGGGCCAAGGCCTCACATCTTGGTCGTCAGCTGCGCGGCAAGGGGTTTGCCAACCTGTATCGCATGCAGGGTGGCCTCAATGCCTGGCGGGGTGCGAACCTGCCCGTGGTAAAGGGCTGACGGGGCGAACCATGGCCAAAGTGGAACTGTATACCACGGTGTGGTGCCCGTTTTGCGTGCGTGCCAAGCAACTGCTCAACAGCAAGCAGGTGGCGTACGAGGACACGGACGTGGATCGCGAGCCGCAACAGCGTGCCGTGATGATGCAGCGCGGTGGTGGACGCACCGTGCCGCAAATCTTTATCAATGACCGCCCGGTGGGCGGTTGTAGTGAACTTTATGCTCTGGAGCGCGCCGGGGAGCTGGACAAACTGCTCGGCGCCGATTCGGGGGAGTAACTCAGGAGAACAGGCATGGCCGAAGAACAACAGAAAGTATTCCAGCTGCAGCGCATTTACCTGAAGGATGCGTCTTTCGAGTGTCCGGGAGCGCCGGACGTGTTTCTGCAGGAGTGGAAACCCAAGGTCAATGTGCAGCTCAATAACAGCGCCAAACGTATCGGCGAGAGTGACGAGTACGAAGTGGAGCTGACGGTGACGGTAACCGCCAAGGATGAGCAGGAAGAGAAGACCTTCTACCTGATTGAAGTCAAACAGGCCGGCATCTTTACCGTGAAAGGCATTGAAGGCGAGGAACGGGGCCAGCTTCTGGGCGCCTACTGCCCGAACCTGCTGTTCCCCTATGTGCGCGAAGCGGTCTCCGACCTGGTGGCGAAAGGCTCTTTCCCGCAGATGGTACTACAGCCCATCAACTTCGATGCGCTGTACCAGCAGCAGCGTCAGCAGCAGGCGGCGCAGGCCGAGGCGAAGGGTGAGACGGTGCAGTGAAGAGCAATTAATAATGAATAATTAATAGCTGCGCGAGCAGCGTTTGTTATTCAGTAACGCAAGAGGCCGCGTCCATACCCTGGGCGCGGCCTCTTGCGTTTCAATGCGGAAAATCTATCCCGCGACGTTATTAATTATTCATTATTAACTATTAATTGCCCCTTCGTATCCCAACTGCCGCCATGCCTCGTACAGGGTTACAGAGACCGCGTTGGCCAGGTTGAGGCTGCGGCTGCCGGGGACCATGGGCAGTCGCAGTTTCTGTTGAGCAGGCAGGCTATCCAGAATGGTGTCAGGAAGTCCCCGGGTTTCCGGTCCGAAAAGCAGGATGTCACCATCCTGGAAGCGGGCGTCACTGTGGGGGCGGCTGGCCTTGGTGGTCAGGGCAAACAGGCGTTGTCCGTCCACGGCGGTCATGAAGGCGGCGAAATCCCGGTGCACTTCCATTCTTGCAAGCTCGTCATAATCCAGGCCCGCCCGCCGCAGCCTTTTCTCCTCCAGTGAAAAACCGAGAGGTTCAATCAGGTGTAGCCGGGCACCGGTGTTGGCGGCCAGGCGGATGATGTTACCAGTATTGGGCGGAATTTCCGGTTCGAAAAGGGCGATATGCAACATGGGAACAGCTTCTTGTGTTTTGCCTTGTCGGCCAGCGCGTGATACCAAAGAAGAAAGGGACTACGAACAGGGTTGTGACCATGATACTGAAACGAGCAGTCCTTGTGCTGCTGTTTTTATTGGGGGCCTGTGGAGAAAGGGACGACAAGCCGGGCGAGATCCTTCATGTGGCGCCCTATACCTCGGCTTGTATCGGAGCGGGGCCCATGAATTGCATGCAGGTCAGGGCTGACGACGAATCCAACTATCAGCTTTTCTATAACCATATCGAGGGTTTTGATTTCGAGCCCGGTTACAACTATACGCTGCGAGTAAAGGTGGAGAACGTGGACAACCCTCCCGCCGATGGTAGTAGCCTGCGCTATACCTTGCTGGAGGTCGTGAGCAAGGAGCCAGTCAATCAGTAATGCTGGTCGGGTTGGCGAATGCGCTGGACAGGGAGGGGTGTCATGAAATGTGTTTTTCGCGCCCGCGACGGCATTGAGGCGCACATGCTGGCGGACCTGCTTGAGCAGGTGGGCATTATGGCTCAGGTGCAGGGCGACATGCTGCAGGGGGCGGTGGGAGAGTTGCCGGCAGCGGGGCTGGCATCGGTGTGGGTGGCGGAAAGTGATGAAGCGCGGGCCAGGGAGGTGATCGCCGACTTCGAAGCCAGTCAGCCCGCGGATACCCAGGATTCACGCCGTCAGGCCACGCAGGGGTCGTTCACCCGAGGGTTGCTGCTGGGCATGGTGATTGGTGCGTTGTTGGTGCTTTTTCTGTTGCGTTGAGGCGAGATAATCAGAGGGCCGGGCGTTTGCCCGGCCCTTCCGCTTAGCGCCCGGCGCGCTTGCGCTCGTTTTCCTTGAGCAGTTTCTTGCGCAAACGCAGGTGGTTGGGGGTCACTTCCACCAGCTCGTCGTCTTCGATGAAGTCCAGCGCCTGTTCCAGGCTGAATTTCACCGGCGGGGTGAGGATCATGTTCTCGTCGGTGCCGGCAGCACGCACGTTGGTGAGCTGCTTGCCCTTGGTGGGGTTCACCACCAGGTCGTTGCCGCGGCTGTGGATGCCGATGAGCTGGCCTTCGTACACATCCACGTTGGGGTCGATGAGCATGCGGCCACGATCCTGCAGGTTGAACAGGGAGAACGCCAGTACCTTGCCAGCGGTCATGGAGACCAGCACACCGTTGATGCGCTTGGCCATTTCACCGGGCTTGTATTCCCCGTAGTGGCTGAAGGTGCTGGTGAGGATGCCGGTGCCGGAGGTGAGGGTCAGGAACTGGCTGCGGAAGCCGATCAGGCCGCGGCTGGGCACCAGGAATTCCAGGCGAACCCGGCCCTTGCCGTCCGGTTCCATGTTGGTCATTTCCGCTTTGCGCAGACCCAGTTGCTCCATGATCGAGCCCTGATGCTGTTCTTCCACATCGGCAATCACGGTTTCGTAGGGTTCCTGCTTTTGGCCGTCGATTTCACGGACGATAACTTCCGGGCGGCCCACGGCCAGCTCGAAGCCTTCGCGGCGCATGTTCTCGATCAGCACTGACAGGTGCAGTTCCCCCCGGCCGGAGACGCGGAACTGGTCGGCGCTGCCGGTATCTTCCACGCGCAGGGCCACATTGTGTTTGAGTTCCGCTTCCAGGCGCTCGCGGATCTGGCGGCTGGTGACGAATTTGCCATCCTGCCCGGCGAAGGGGGAGGTGTTTACGTGGAAGAACATGCTCACGGTGGGCTCGTCCACGGACAGGGCCGGCAGGGCCTCCACGTTGTTCGGGTCGCACAGGGTGTCGGAAATGTTGAGCGGGTCCAGGCCGGTAATACAGATAATGTCGCCGGCGCTGGCGCTTGGCGCGTCTACCCGCTCCAGGCCGTGGTAGCCCATGATAGTGAGCACCTTGCCGTTACGGGTCTTGCCTTCGGCGTCGATCACCTTGACCGGGCTGTTGGCCTTGATGGTGCCGCGCTTGACCCGGCCGATGCCGATGATGCCCAGGTAGCTGTTGTAGTCCAGGGAAGAGATCTGCATCTGGAAGGGGCCGTCGCGGTCCACGTCAGGGGCCGGAACCTTGTCGACGATGGCCTGTAGCAGCGGGGTCATGTCGTCGGCCAGGTCGTCGGCCTCAAGGCCAGCGATGCCGTTCAGGGCAGAGGCATAGATGACCGGAAAGTCGAGCTGCTCGTCGGTGGCGCCCAGGTTGTCGAACAGGTCGAAGACCTGGTCCATCACCCAGTCCGGGCGGGCGCCGGGGCGGTCGATCTTGTTGATCACCACGATGGGCTTGAGGCCGGCGGCAAAGGCTTTCTGGGTCACAAAGCGGGTTTGCGGCATGGGGCCGTCTACGGCGTCCACCAGCAGGAGAACGGAATCCACCATGGACATGACCCGTTCTACTTCACCACCGAAATCGGCGTGCCCGGGGGTGTCGACGATGTTGATGCGATAGTCGTTCCACTGGATGGCGGTGTTCTTGGAGAGGATGGTGATGCCCCTTTCCTTCTCCAGATCGTTGGAGTCCATGACCCGCTCAATGTCGCCGGCGCGGTCTCCCAGCGTGCCGGACTGTTGCAACAGCTTGTCCACCAGGGTGGTCTTGCCGTGGTCAACGTGGGCGATAATGGCAATATTGCGCAGGCGTTCAATCACAGGTTCGGCTCCAGACGAAAAGTGGGCGGCGCCAGTTGGCTGGCCGCAGGGGCGCGCATTATAGCAGTGCTGTGTGCAGGTGATAGCCCGTTGGTCCGGCTTTCCGTAAGATTGGCAACTGTGAAACAGTTCAAAATTTTACGGTTGTTCCTGCGCACCATCGGTGGATGACCTAGAATGGCGCAACCTTTGGCGCCGGTCCGTGTCCTAGCCCGTGGGTTTACCGGACTGCCGGGGCCGTAATGCGTTGATAATCAGGCTGTTATGATGCGATTTCCCCTTGCCTTGGCGATGCTGCTGGGGTTTGTGCCGGTCTGCGCCGAGGTGCCGGACAGCAAAATGATCTACGGACTGCACGAGATGGTGCACATCCGCGAGCTGGGCATTACGGTGCCCGCCAAGCTGGATACCGGTGCCGAAACGGCTTCATTGAGTGCCCGCCATATCAAGACATTCGAGCGTGATGGCGTGGAAATGGTGGAGTTTGATCTGGCCGTGAGCCGCGATGACCGCGAAGAATGGGGCATTGCTGTTGAGCAGTGGGATGATGTGGTAATGCCCCTGGCCGGGTATGTGCGTATCAAGCGCCGGGCGGAAAACCTGCATGATGGCGAGCGTGACTTCAGCCGCAGGCCTGTGGTTGAGTTGACTGTCTGTATGGGGCAACGCCGGGAAGCCATCGACGTGAATTTGACCGACCGTAGCGAGTTTCGCTATCCACTGCTGATGGGTTCGCAAGCATTGCAGCGTCTGGGGGCCCTGGTGGATCCGTCGCTGTCCTTATCGGTGGGGCAGCCCGGATGCCGGGATGCAACGGACGAGACTGTGACAAGGGAGGCCGCCAAGGCGCACTAATGGGTTCTGTCAAAATGCAGGCGCGGTTGCTGGCGCTGGTCCTTTTTTTGCTGGGTGCCGGCAGCACGGCGTATCAGATTCTGGTTCAGAAGGTTCCTCTCAGCCAGGACGAGAAAGACCCGGTGTGGGTGCTTGATGCCCAAATCAGCTTTACCGCGCGGCCGAGCAAACCGGTCAAGGTGAAGATGTTTGTTCCGCCCCAGGGGGCTGGCTACACCACGCTCAACGAAAGTTTCATCTCCAACAACTATGGCGTGAATGTCAACCAGGAGAAGGGTAACCGCCAGGTCACCTGGTCCGCCCGCCGGGCTGATGGCAACCAGTTTCTCTATTATCGTCTGATGCTGACTCCCCGGTTTGCTGAAACGGCGGAGAATGAACCCGGCCCCCAGTTCCGTCCGGCACCGACCCTGGAAGGCCCAGAGAAACTGGCGGCAGAGGCCCTGTTGCAACCCATCCGTCAGCATTCGGCGGATGTGGAAACCTTTATCAGCGAGACCATCAAGCGGGTCAACGAGCTGGAAAACGACAATGTGCAGCTGCTGCTGGGCAGTGATCTGAGCCCGGAAAACCGCGCCCGGGTGGTGGACCTGTTGCTTGCCATGTCTCATATTCCTGCCGAACCGGTCCATACCCTGCACCTGACCGAGAGTCAGGAACAGGAGCCGGAACTGTGGTTGCGCAGTTACAACGGGCGTCAGTGGCTGTACTTCAACCCGGTCGATGGTCAGCAGGGGCTGCCGGAGGACCGGCTGGTCTGGTGGAGTGGCCCGGAGCCGTTACTGAGTCTGGATGGTGGCAAGTCTGCGGATGTGATCTTCAGTGTGCACCGCAACGAGATGAGCGCCCTGCAACTGGCCCAGTCCCTGCGTCACAAGGACGTGGGCAGCTTCATCGATATTTCCCTGTATGACCTGCCCCTGCCGGCCCAGCAGCTTTACCGGATTCTGGTGATGATCCCCGTGGGGGTGTTGCTGGTGTTGCTGATTCGTTCGCTGGTGGGCATGGAAACCTTGGGCACCTTTACCCCGGTGCTGATCGCTTTGGCGTTTCGTGAAACCCAAGTGGTCTGGGGGGTGATCCTGTTTACCTTCATTACCGCCATTGGCCTGTCCGTGCGCTCCTATCTGGAGCATCTCAAGCTGCAGCTGTTGCCCAGACTATCGGTGGTGCTGACCTTTGTGGTGATCGTGATGGCGCTGCTCAGCCTGCTGGGCTACAAGCTGGGAATCAATTCCGGCCTGTCGCTGGCGCTCTTCCCCATGGTGATTCTGACCATGGTGATTGAGCGCACTTCCGTCGTTTGGGAAGAGCGTGGCGGTACCCAGTCTCTGAAAGTGGGGCTGGGTACGCTGTTGGCTGCGGTATTGTGTCACCTGCTGATGGTTTGGCAGCCGCTGGTTTATACCGTCTTTACCTTCCCCGGGGTATTGTTGTGTATTGCGGCGGTAATGGTGGTGATGGGCCATTACCGGGGCTACCGGCTGACCGAGCTGGTTCGTTTCCGGGCCATGGTGGACGAGGGGCGCTGAATGTTCTGGTCGAAAACCCGTAAAGCCCTGCGTGCCCGTGGTGTGATGGGCATCAACCAGCGTAACGGGGACTACATCCTGCGCTATAACAAGCGCAGCCTATACCCGCTGGTGGATGACAAGCTGCAGACCAAGAACATGGCGCTGGATGCCGGTATTCGGGTGCCACAACTGTACGGCAGCATTGCCACCGAGCAGGGCATCAGCACCCTCCACCGGGTGGTGGAAACCCATCGTGACTTCGTGATCAAGCCGGCCCAAGGGGCGGGCGGTGACGGCATCATGGTGATTGCTGACCGGTTCGAGGATTATTTCCGCTCGGCATCGGGCCGGATTATCACCACCGAAGAGCTGGAGCATCATATCTCCGGCATCATCTCCGGAATCTATTCGCTGGGCGGGCACCGCGATCAGGCACTGATCGAATACCGGGTGCGTTCCACAGAACTGTTCAACCGCATCAGTTTCGAAGGGGTTCCGGATATTCGCATCATTGTGCTTAAGGGCTACCCGGTGGCGGCCATGCTGCGACTGCCGACCCGCCAGTCCCAGGGCAAGGCCAATCTGCACCAGGGCGCCATCGGGGTGGGGCTGGATCTGTCCAGTGGCGTCACCCTGGGGGGGACCTGGCATAACCTCAAGATTGAGCGCCACCCGGACACGGCCAATGCCGTGGCAGGCCTTACGGTCCCGGACTGGGAAGAGTGCCTGCAGCTGGCGGCCCGTTGCTATGATCTCACCGGCCTGGGCTACCTGGGCGTGGACCTGGTGATGGACCGGGATCATGGCCCCATGATGCTGGAACTCAACGCCCGGCCCGGCCTGAATATCCAGATTGCCATGGATGACGGGCTGCTGCGCCGTTGCCGTATTGTCGAAAAGCAGCTGGATAGCCTGAAGGGGGAAGACCGCCCGGTGTCAGAGCGGATTGCCTTTTCCAAGCAGCAATTTGCGGTGGCCGGGCCGGTGCCTCAGGAGCAGGAGGCCCCGGTGGCGGATGAGCCGCAAGCCACTCCATAGCTGCCTCGTCGTTTGGCCTAGCGAATGCCATGCCCTCGCTGTTCCCCCTGCCAGAGCAGGGTGATCAGCGGATCGTTCGGATTTCCCAGTACACTGTAGAAGCGGTAATCCGCTCGCAGACTGTTGCCGTCATCGTGGATGTCCAGGGTGACCAGGCCGTGGGTGGCGCGGGTGAACTGCTGGGCGTCAGTGGGAGGGCCGAGGTCGTTGTTGATGCTGGCGGAGCCGGAAATCAGCTGCCGGGTTCCCTGGTAGATGCCTTCATCGGAGAGGATGTGGTCGTGGCCGCCCAGCAGCATGTCCATCCTGCCTATCAGCTTGTTGCGTAATGTCAGGCTGATCATTTCATTGGCGTTGCCATGGGAGCCGGTGCTGACCATCGGGTGATGGGCAAACACCAGGCTGAAGCGACAGCCGTGTTCGCTGGCGGTGTCCATGGCCTGGTCCAGCCAGCCGCCCTGGCGCCGGAAGTAATACCATTTCTCGAACCAGGTGGTTTCCAGGCTGAAGGCGCAGGCGTCCGGCCATTGCTCGAAATAGTAGTAATGCGGGAAGTGAATGAGCGGGTGGCGCCGGGCCACTTCCTGCCAGGCATCGGCATTCTGTTTCCAGTCATGATTTCCCAGCACCAGATATACTGGAATGCCGGCATCCAGCGCCGGCTGTAGCGGGGCATAAAAACGGCTTTCCAGTAGTGGGTCGTCGGCATGGCGGATGCCGTCGGGGTAGACCAGATCGCCCAGATAACGGACCTGGTCGCATTCCAGTGACACCAGCGCCTGGCCCACGGCCAGGGATGATTCGTTGCCCCAGCCGCCGTCGCCAATCACGCATATCCGCTGGCCGGCCAGCGGTGTCTGGTGTCGCAGCCAAGGGCTGTGCGGAGTATGCCACCACCAGCCGACAAGACTGGCCAGACCCAGCAACAGCAGAAAACGTAGTACATGTCGCAGGCGCTGGCGCATGGGCTCTCCGAATGGATGGGAGGGCAGAGTCTGGCAAGCCCCTGTGACGACCATGTGACAATCGGCGCCCGTGAAGGATGCGTGGAAAGGGCGCCGTTGCTATACTGCGCCGCCCAAATTTTGAGCTGTTCCCACGGCAAGCAGGTTTTTCTCATGACACAGGCAACCCAACCGGTTCAACGCCGCGCCATCGCACTGGTGTCCGGCGGACTGGACTCCATGCTGGCAGTCAAGGTAATGCAGGAGCAGGGAATTGAGGTGGAGGGTGTGAACTTCTTCACCGGTTTCTGCGTGGAGGGACACACCCATGCCATCCGCAAGAAGGACAAGGACAAGGAAAAACGCAATAACGCCCTGTGGGTGGCGGAGCAGCTAGGCATAAAGCTGCATATCATTGATATTTCCGAGGAATACAAGGATGTGGTGCTCAATCCCAAGCACGGTTATGGTGCAAACCTGAACCCCTGCCTGGACTGCAAGATATTCATGGTCAACCAGGCTACCCTGATGATTAACAAGGCACGGGAGTTTGCCGGCGACAAGGGGTTCGACTTCATTATTACCGGCGAAGTGATCGGCCAGCGGCCGAAGAGCCAGCGCAAGGAAACCATGCCGATCATCAGCCAGGAATCCGGCGCCGATGACCGTCTGCTGCGCCCGCTGTGCGCCCGGAACCTGCCCCCGACCCTGCCGGAGCGCGAGGGGTGGGTGAACCGCGATGCGCTATATGATTTTTCCGGCCGTAACCGCAAACCGCAGATGGCGCTGGCCGAGCGTTTCGGACTGGAGGATTTTGCCCAGCCCGCCGGTGGTTGCTGCTTCCTCACCGATGAGTCCTACTCCAACAAGCTGGCCGACCTGTGGAAGGCACGTAATGAGCGCCGCTACGAGCTGGATGACATCATGCTGCTCAAGGTGGGCCGCCACCTGCGTCCTCGCCCCCACTACAAGCTGATTATCAGTCGTGAGGAAGGCGAGAACCGCTTCCTGGAAGGTTACCGGTACATGTTTACCAGCCTGACCACGGTCAGCTGCCCTGGGCCGCTGGCGCTGGTGGATGGCCAGTTCGAGTCCGACGAAGAGCTCCGCGAAGCGGCCGCCATCGTGGCGCGGTATTCCAAGGGCCGGGTGCTCGACGAGGTGACTCTGGAAGTGCGAGGACCGGACGGTGTGGCTCGCCAGGTCACCGTCAAACCGGCGCTGCCGGATGAGGTGCTGCCTGCCTGGAATGTGGGGTGAGCCATGTCTGAAACACTGTACGAACTGGATACCCGGCGTCTGATGTGCCCGATGCCGGTCATCAAGACCCAGAACAAGGTGCGCACCCTGGGCACGGGGGATTGCCTGAAGGTGGTCTGCACCGACCCCGGGGCGTTGAATGACATCCCCGCCTGGTGCCGCATTAACGGGCACGAGGTGCTGGAAACCGGCGAGGACGGCAATGAGGTTTTTGTCGTTCTGCGCGTGGGCGAAGATAACGGTGCACTATTTTAGTGCTGGCTTGTTCTTGTGTGATCTATATTGGTGCATTAATGGGGCGCATTTAGCCTGCAAATCGCTGTTGTAGCCCAAGATGCGCTAAAAAAGGGCTGGCATGGAACTTGCCTCCCTATTGGCAAAGCTGGCCCTGTGGCCGAGAATACCGGCTCCTTGTGCTGCTCTCTTGCGGGGCAGGGCAAAGAGTCAGAGACAAACCCGCTGTTCCTCAGGAGGACGCACGACAATGTCTGAGAAGACCCTCAAGCTGATTAAAGAGAATGACGTAAAATGGGTGGACCTGCGATTCACCGATAGCCGTGGCAAGGAGCAGCATGTGACCCTGCCCGTAGGTGAAATCGACGAGGATTTCTTCCAGGACGGCAAGATGTTCGATGGTTCCTCCATCGCTGGCTGGAAAGGCATCAACGAGTCCGACATGATCCTGATGCCCGATGATTCCACCGCGGTACTGGACCCGTTCACTGACGTGGCGACCATGAACCTGCGTTGCGACATCGTCGAGCCCTCCACCATGCAGGGTTACGAGCGTGATCCGCGTTCCGTTGCCAAGCGCGCTGAAGAATACCTGAAGTCCACCGGCATCGCGGATTCCGCTCTGTTCGGCCCGGAGCCGGAATTCTTCGTATTCGATTCCGTCAAGTGGAAGTCCGACATGCAGGGCGCCATGTATGAGCTGCACTCTGAAGAAGCGGCCTGGGTGTCCTCTGACGAATTCGAAGGCGGTAACATCGGTCACCGTCCGGGTGTGAAAGGCGGTTACTTCCCGGTTCCCCCGGTAGACAGCCTGCACGACCTGCGTGGCGCCATGTGTTCTGCCATGGAGTCCATGGGGCTGGAAATCGAAGTGCATCACCACGAAGTGGGCACCGCTGGCCAGTGTGAGATCGGTGTGGGTGCCAACACCCTGACCGCCAAGGCTGACGAAGTTCAGATCCTCAAGTACTGCGTACACAACGTGGCACACGCCTACGGCAAAACCTCCACCTTCATGCCCAAGCCGCTGATCGGTGATAACGGTTCCGGTATGCACGTGCACGTGTCCCTGGCCAAAGATGGCAAGAACCTGTTCGCCGGTGACGGCTACGCTGGCCTGTCCGACGAAGCCCTGTACTTCATCGGCGGTATCATCAAGCACGCCCGCGCCATCAACGCCTTCACCAACGGTTCCACCAACTCCTACAAGCGTCTGGTGCCCGGTTTCGAAGCGCCGGTCATGCTGGCTTACTCTGCCCGTAACCGTTCTGCGTCCATCCGGATTCCGTTCGTGAACAGCCCGAAAGCCCGCCGTATCGAGGCGCGCTTCCCTGATCCGTCCGCCAACCCCTACCTGTGCTTTGCCGCACTGCTGATGGCTGGCCTGGACGGTATCAAGAACAAGCTGCACCCGGGCGATGCCATGGACAAGGATCTGTACGATCTGCCGGCGGAAGAAGCGAAAGACATCCCGACCGTGGCTCACACCCTGACCATGGCTCTGGACGAGCTGGAAGCCGACCACGACTTCCTGACCGAAGGTGACGTGTTCACCAAGGACATGCTCGAAGGCTACATCGAGCTGAAGCGTGAGGAGATCGAGCGCCTGAACATGACTCCGCACCCGGTCGAGTTCGATATGTACTACTCCGTTTAATCCCCTGCGGATTTAACCGAGATGAAAACCCCCGCTTTGCGGGGGTTTTTTTTTGTCAGCAAAAAGCTGCTAATTTGTGTGTTGGGCCCTTTCCTAATTCTGTGGTGGGAGCCAAAATGACTGGGTTGATAGGGAGGTTTTTTTATGAAAACGGCATGGGTTATACCATCGGCATGGCTGCTCTTTTTCTTCTGGATCCCCGCATGGGCCGAAGAACCTGTGCCGTCAGAAGAAGTGGCAGAGATGGATGAAAGGCAGGAGCTTGAGGTCGAACAGCCGCCCAGCAGGATCTATCGGGTCGTTGATGAAAACGGCAATGTCGTTTTTACCGATCATCCGGGTAAAGATGCAACTTCAGAAGAAGTGAAGCTTAAAAAGACCAATACTGTTCCTGTCGAGCGAGTTGAAATGCCAGAGCAATTGCTGGAGTCCGAAGAAGAGGAGGATGGTACCGGAGCGCCATCAGGAGGTTACTCCCGATTGGTTATTGATAGCCCGGAGCCAGGAGAGACTCTTCGTAATCCTTCCGAGCCGGTGCCCGTGCAGGTGACTCTGACTCCTTCCTTGAAGGGCGATGACAAGTTGGTTCTGTTCGATAATGGAGCTCCTCAGCCTGCCATGCAGCTGGAAGCGCCTGAAAGAGGAGCGCATTCATTGGTCGTCAAGGTCGTGGGCGCAGATGGTCAGGTGAAGATGGTATCGGCGGCTGTTGAGGTGTTTGTTCACCGCAGTACAGCCAGCGATTTCAGGCCTCGTCCACCCATTATTGATCGAAATGGCCCTGCTGCAGATGTGGCCCGCCCCCCCTCCAGGGGGGGGGCTGCCCAGGTGGGCGGAGCGGCGGTGTCAGGTGGAGGGGCTAGCCCGGGGGGGGCGGCGAGTCCCGGGAAGCCGGCCCAACCTTCTCGTCCTCGTCCTGCCCGGTAACCCAGTATGCACTGTTGTGGTGCGAAAATAGAGATTTCCTCGCTACACTCACTCTCATGGTGATCGAAAAGAAGCGAATTTCGATCTGTCGGCCCCCGAAACAGACTTAAGCCGGTTTTTCAGAATGGCCTGATAATTGCTTATGCCCTGTTATGGGCCAACAGTTGATGAGTGGTGTCACTTTGCACAAGCGTTTACTGGATCACCTGCGCACCGCGGTGATCATGCTGGATCACGAGTTGCAGGTTCGTTACCTGAATCCGGCGGCGGAGATGCTGCTTGCGACCAGTGCCAGCCGTGCCATTGGCCAGCCTCTGCCCGATTACTTCTTTGACGATGATGAGGCTCGTGCTGCCCTGAAGCAGTGCATGCACGATGAGCATCCCTTCACCCAGCGCGAGGCGCGTCTTTCCGTGGCGCCGGGCCATGAAATTACCGTGGATTATTCAGTCAGCCCGATCAACGAGCCCGGCCAGCCCCTGTGTCTGCTGATGGAGATGCAGTCGCTGGACCGGTTGCTGCGCATTACCCGCGAGGAAGCACTGATCCATGCGCATCAGGCGACCCGTGCCCTGGTGCGGGGCGTGGCCCATGAGATCAAGAACCCACTGGGGGGCATCCGGGGAGCGGCGCAGTTGCTGGAACGGGCGCTGCCCGACCCGGATCTGACTGAGTACACCAAGGTCATTATCGATGAAGCCGACCGGCTGCGGTCCGTGGCGGATCGCATGCTGGGGCCGCGCAAGCCGCCGGAATTCCGGGCCGTCAATGTTCATGAATGCCTGGAACACGTTCGCCAGTTGTTACTGGCCGAGCACCCCCGGGGAGTGGCCATCTGGCGCGATTATGACATCAGCCTGCCGGATGTGGTGGCTGACCGGGACCAGTTGATCCAGGTATTGCTCAATGTCATTCGCAATGCCACCCAGGCGTTGCTGGAGTCTGGCACTGAAGATGCGCGGGTGGTCATGCGAACCCGAGTGCTGCGCCAGTTCACCATTGGTGCCCAGCGCCATCGTCTGGTGTTGAGGGTGGATATCATCGACAACGGGCCGGGGATTTCGCCAGAGGTGCAGGAAACCCTCTTCTATCCCATGGTCAGCGGCCGCGCCAGCGGCACGGGGCTGGGTCTTTCGATTGCCCAGTCCATCATCAGCCAGCACCAGGGGCTGATCGAGTGCGAAAGTGTTCCGGGTGAAACCGTATTCAGTATTTTGCTGCCCATGGAGCAGCAGGCAGTCACGGAGTCAGAAGAGCCATGAGCGCAATTGAAGCCATGAGCACAAAGAATGGGAGAAGGTCATGAGTGTAGCAGTATGGGTTGTCGACGATGACCGTTCCATTCGCTGGGTGCTGGAAAAGGCGTTGAGCCAGGAGGGCTATGCCGTCACCTGTTTCGAGGATGGCGATGAGGCCCTCAATACCCTGGAAGAGGGGGGGCGGGAACCGGATGTGCTGATCAGTGACGTACGCATGCCCGGAACCGATGGCCTGCGTATGCTGAAGATCCTGCAGCGCAAGAATCCTGACCTGCCGGTTATCATCATGACTGCCCATTCCGATCTGGACTCGGCGGTGGCCTCCTATCAGGGAGGGGCTTTCGAGTATTTGCCCAAGCCGTTTGATGTGGATGAGGCGGTGGCATTGGTGCGCCGAGCTATCAAGCACCGGGAGGAATCCCGGGGCGATGCTCCGGCCGCCGTGGAGGAGGCTCCCACGGAAATCATTGGGGAAGCGCCGGCCATGCAGGAGGTATTTCGGGCCATTGGCCGCCTGAGCCACTCCAACGTGACCGTGCTGATCAATGGTCAGTCCGGTACCGGCAAGGAGCTGGTGGCACGGGCCCTGCACCGGCACTCCATGCGTCGGGAAAAAAACTTCGTGGCGCTCAACATGGCAGCGATCCCCAAGGACCTGATCGAATCCGAATTGTTTGGCCATGAAAAGGGCGCTTTTACCGGTGCCAACAATCAGCGTGTGGGGCGGTTCGAGCAGGCCAATGGCGGCACCCTGTTCCTGGATGAAATCGGCGACATGCCCCTGGAAGCCCAGACCCGCTTGCTGCGTGTTCTGCAGGAAAGCGAATTTTACCGGGTAGGCGGAACCACCCCGATTCATGTGGATGTGCGAATCATCGCCGCCACCCACCAGGATCTTGAACGTCTGGTGAAGGAAGGGGATTTCCGCGAAGACCTGTTTCACCGGCTCAATGTGATTCGTATCCATATCCCGCGTATGGCCGAGCGCCGCGAGGATATCCCGCGCCTGGCCAACTACTTCCTGCAGCGTGCCGCCAACGAACTGGGCGTGGAACCCAAGGTGCTGCACAAGGATACGGAAAAGTACCTTTCCACCCAGCCCTGGCCGGGCAATGTGCGTCAGTTGGAAAATACCTGTCGCTGGCTGACGGTGATGGCCTCCGGTCGAGAAGTGCTGGTCGATGATCTGCCACCGGAACTGAAGGAAACCGGTTCCGCCAAGGGAGCGGATGTGAGTGGTGACTGGCTCAAATCTTTGCGTAGCTGGGCAGACCGGGCACTGTCACAGGGTGAGCGTGGCATTCTGGAACAGGCGGTGCCGGGCTTTGAGCGCACCATGATCGAGGTGGCATTGCAGCACACTGGCGGTCGCAAACGGGACGCCGCCGCCCTGCTGGGCTGGGGGCGTAATACCCTGACCCGCAAGATCAAGGAGCTGGATATGGAAAGCCAGTTCAGTAACGGGGAAGAGGACTGAAATTTAGTTGGCAGTTGATAGTGGACAGTTGACAGCGTCGCGGAATAGTTCATCAGATTCTGCAACGTGATAGGCCGCGTCCTGACTCTGGTTGCGGCCTATTGAGTTTAAATTTTCAACATGTCTGTATCGCGTGGCTATCAACTGTCAACTCCCTCCCGCAATCCGTCTGCTGTCAGCGCCTCAATCTTCCACTCTCCGTTTTCGCGCCAGTCACTCACTACCCGGTAGCTATCCCCGTTTTCGGGCAGCAGGTTTCGGCCGCCCCAGACAATGGCGGTAAATCGCACTCGTGCCTGTTGTTTGGTAACCGGGTCCAGCTCGATTTCAACGCGGGTTATTGTTATCTGACGTTTGGGGTAGCGGAAGAACAGCGCCATCAAGGTGCGTTGGATCTCCTCGCGTGCCATCGTCCGCCCATGCTGCTCAATGCTGACAGTATCCGTCAGGCGGTCCATTACGGTGCCGGTATCTCCGTCTTCAATGGCCTGTTCCAGCTCTTCCAGTGCCTGCCGAATCGCGTTTTCGGGCGGCGTGCTGTCGCAACCGGTGATCAGCAGTTGCAGCACCACCAGTGCAAGGTATGCTGAATGCTTTGCGTGGAAAATTACCTGCATGTCTTTGTTCCCTTCTCTGGATTGTCGCCGTTATTTTTACCTGCCGGTGGGGCAGGGACACCGGCTGTATGTAGAGGAAAGCGGTAACCCGGATGGCTTGCCGGTGGTGGTGCTCCATGGCGGCCCGGGTGGTGCTTGCTCCCCCTTTATGCGGCGTTTTTTCGACCCCCGGCGCTTTCGCATCATTCTGTTCGATCAGCGAGGGGCGGGCCAAAGCCGGCCACTGGCCTCGACCGACCACAATACCACAGCCCATCTGGTCAAGGATCTGGAATCGATTCGCGTTGCCCTGGATGTGGATCGCTGGATGGTGTTTGGTGGTTCCTGGGGGGTAACGCTGGCATTGGCCTACCTGGCTGCCTGGCCGGAGAGAATCCTGGGCATGGTACTGCGTGGCGTGTTTCTGTGTCGCCAGCAGGACAGGGACTGGCTATATGCCGGGGAAGGTGCCGCCCGCCTGTTCCCTGACGCCTGGCAGACATTGGTAGAGCAGGCTCCGCCGGGGCCGGGCGGTGTCCTGCAGCGCTATTATCAAGGACTGCAGGGAAGTGAAGCCCGGCGATATGCTCGCCACTGGTGTAACTGGGAAGCGGTGTTGGCACTGATGGCACCGGCACCTGATGGCATTCCGGTAAGCGATGATGAACTGTGCATGGCCCGGCAGGAAACCCACTATTTCATGAATGGCGGTTTTCTTGATCTGCCCCTCCTGGAAGCCTGCGTCGGCGTGACGGTGCCGGTGGAAATCGTCCATGGCAGCCGTGACTTTGTCTGCCCCGCTGATCAGGCGGCCAGTCTGCATCAGGCACTACCCGGCAGCACATTGACCTGGGTGGAGGAGGGCGGACATTCTTCCTCTGATCCGGCGATTGCACAGGCACTGGTGCAGGCGGTGGAACGGCTGGAAAAGAGGATGGACGCATGAAAGTACTGATGCAGCGCGTTAGCGAAGCCAGTGTTGTTGTGGACGGGGAGACCATTGGGGAAATCGGCCGGGGGTTACTGTTACTGGTCGGCATCGAAGCCCATGACGATGAAGCTCTGGTCCGCCGCATGGCGGAACGGGTGGTGGGCTACCGGGTGTTCCCCGATGACGAGGGCAGGATGAATCGGGATGTCCGCGATATCGGTGGTGAGCTGCTGGCGGTTTCCCAGTTCACCCTGGCGGCGGATACCCGCAAGGGGCGGCGTCCCGGTTTCAGTCGGGCGGCGGCCCCGCAGGCCGGGAAGCACTTGTTTGATTTTTGTGTTGCCTGCCTGGAAGCCCAGGCTGTGCCGGTACAGACCGGAAGATTTGGCGCGGATATGCGGGTTTCGCTCGTGAACGATGGGCCGGTGACCTTTCTGCTGGAGATGTGACTGGCGCCAAACAAGCGTATTGCAAAGGGAGCTACCTTGTTTATGATGAGACGAGTTGCCTGGAAAGGGTGACGGGGAGCTCTGCGCTGTTTCTTCGCAAATGCAGTGCAAATGCAGCATCAACCCGGCTGCATGCATCCCCAGGGATGATTTATAAAAACTTGGAGGTACTCAGGATGAAAAAGACTCTTATCGCTGCCGCTCTGCTTGGCGCTTCCACTTCTGCTATGGCTGATGCGCCGGGTGGCCCGGGCTGTGGCTGGGGCAACATGCTGTTCGAAGGCAAGTCCGGCCTGCCCATGCACCTGTTGGCAACCCTTGTGAATGGTACGTCCGGTAATGCTACCTTCGGCATGACCTCTGGCACCAATGGTTGTAACACCAGTGGTTCCTTGACCTACAGCGGCCAGAGCCTGCTGGCCATGAAGGGTGTCATGGAAGAAGTTGCACAGGACATGGCAATGGGTGAAGGCGAAGCCCTGACCGCACTGTCTGTATCCATGGGTATCAAGACCGAAGATCGTGCCAGCTTCAATGCGGCAATGCACGAAAACTTCGCTACCATCTTCCCGCACCAGGATGTGACCGCCGAAGAAGTGATGGCGCGTATTACCGAAGTGATGAAGCAGGACGCCAGCCTGTCCAAATACCTGGCATAAGCGTTTCCGAACGCTGCCACAAAAGCCCCGCCCCAGGCGGGGCTTTGTTTATACGAACCCCTTGATTGCCTGACTGACGGAATACCGGATGCGCACCGGACTGTTTTGTGTGCTGCTGTGTTGGGTCCTGCCCGCCTTTGCTGCTACACCTACCACTGAACAACTGGCTGCCAGCCCGCGCTGGCAAGCTCTGTTACATATCAATCCGGGGGCCACGCTGCGTGACCGGCATCGCAGCTATGTGGACGACGACCGTTTTTTTCTTGCCGAAAATGGCAAGGATGACCCGCTGGCGGAGTTGCAGGCCAGCATAGAGGCGTTGGCACCGCAGGGCGCGCAAGCCCGTTGCCGCTTCCCGGCCCGTTATCGTTTTCTGGCGGATCACCTGGGATGGAAGAACAGTGATCCATTCTCAATATGCGAGGATTATCGAGAATGGCGGCAGTCAGTAAAGGCGACCCGCGCCGTGCTGGTTTTCCCGGCCGCTTACCTCAACAGCCCCTCCTCCATGTTTGGCCATACCTTGCTGCGCCTGGATCAGGGAGAAGATAGCGCGGTATGGCTGTCATGGGCCGTGAATTTCGGTGCCGTATCCACGGCGCAAGACAATTCCCTGTTCTATATCTACCGCGGGCTGGCCGGGGGCTACCCGGGCCGGTTTGCGCTGGTGCCCTATGTGCAGAAAATCCAGGAATACTCCCACATGGAAAACCGCGACATGTGGGAATACACCCTGGACCTGGATCAGGAAGAAATCGACTGGATGATTGAGCACCTTTGGGAACTCAAAGAGATCAATTTCGATTACTACTTCTTTGATGAGAACTGCTCGTTTCGGCTGCTGGAACTGGTTGAAGTGGCCAGGCCCGGGTCCAGTCTGCTGACGGAGCTGCGCTTCGCGGAAGTGCCGGTCAATACTGTCCGGGCCCTGGATGAGCGCGGCATCATTAGTGAGCGACATTATCGTCCTTCCAAGGCGGTGGAGCTGGATAACCTTCGCCGCAAGCTGGCAGGTAACCAGCAGGCCCTGGCCAGGCAACTGGCGGATGACCCATCGTTGTCGGAATCAGCACGTTTCAGGCAGGCTTCGTCTGAGGAACAGGCGCTCATGGTCGCTACCGCCTACCGTTATCTGCGTCTGAAACACCGCAAAGAAGAACGCGACCCCAAGGTTGCCCGTGACTCTTTTGCCCTGTTGACCATGATGAACACGCTGCCGCAGGTTGAAGTGCCAGCGACGGAAGCGCCGGAGCCGCCGGAAGCCGGGCACGGCACCCAGATGTTGGCAGTGAGTGGCGGCCAACGCGCAGGTGAAATGGATTTTGGTGAACTGGCTTACCGGCTGACTTACCATGATTTGCTGGATAATGGTTTTGGCTTCCTGCGTGGTGCCCAGATCGAGGGTCTGGACCTGACCCTGCGCAGTACGGAATCCGGCGCCGCCAAGCTGGAAGAACTGGATGTGGTCAGTATCCGCTCTTTGGCTCCCCGAAACCGTTTCAACAAGCCTTTGAGCTGGTATGTGGAAGGGGGGCTGGAGCGGGCCTGGGCCGGCCGGCGCCGTCTGGTTCGTTTTGTCCAGGGAGGGGCTGGTGCCAGTTGGCTGTGGGGAAACTGGCAGCCTTACCTGTTAACCAGTCTCCGGATGGAGAATAATAGCGACTTTGATTCCTTCCTGACGCCCGGTGCTGGCGTGGATATGGGCATGCTCTACCGGCGTGGCCGTTGGCAGTGGCAACTGGGCAGTGTGGGGCACTATTTTACCAACGACGAATACCGCTATACCTCCGAGTTCGCAGTCCAGTGGGCGGTGGCCAGACAGCACGGCTTGCGCGCCTCCGTGGAGCGGGAGGGGTGGCGAGGTGACGGCGATAACGAGTTCAAACTGCAATGGCGATGGTATTTCGACTGAGTCTGCCGGTATTGCTGGCAATACTGCTGGTGGGTTGCAGCAAACTGTTTTTTTACCCCATGGAACCCTGGGTGCAGAACCCGGAAAACCAGGGGCTGGCCTATGAAGATATTGTCCTGATTCATCCCCGCGGGATGCGTATTCATGGCTGGTGGCTGCCCGCCGAGGAGTCGGCGGGGCATGTGCGTGGCACGGTGTATTACCTGCACGGCAATGCCCAGAATATCAGTGCCCACCTAACCAATGTGCAGTGGTTACCGGCCCGGGGCTACAACGTTTTCCTGCTGGACTATCGGGGCTATGGGCTGTCCGAGGGCAAGCCGCGGCTGCCGGAGGTATTCGATGATGTGCAGCTGGGTCTGGACTGGCTGCACAATGCCCAGCGGACCGAAGGGCCGCTGGTGGTGTTTGGCCAGAGCCTGGGAGGCGCCATGGCGACCAGCGTCTTGGGCGAAGAGAATAATGCCGGTAAAGCGGATTGTGTGATTCTGGAAGCGGCTTTCGCCAGTTACCGGGATATCACCAACGATGTGATGCAACGTAGCTGGCTGTTGTGGCCCTTGCGCTGGATGGTGGTGCCGACCATGCCGGAACGGGACGTGGACCCGGAGCGGCGGATTGCCGATATCGCACCGGCGCCGTTACTGGTCATGCACAGTGACGAGGATCCGGTGGTGCCCTATGCGCACAGTGAGCGCCTCTATGAGGCGGCGCAGCAGCCCAAGACTTTCCAGAAGCTGCATGGTGGCCATATCCAGAGCACCCGGGACCCGGCCGTACAGCAGAGGCTGGTCGACTTCATGCGTGATAGTGGATGCGAGGCCCCGCCGCCGAAGCCGGAGAGCCAGGACGATGCCCTGCCCGGACTGGTGCCCGCCGCCCCGGGAACGCCGGGCAACGGTTACCGTTTCTAGGGCGGAAACGGGTGGAAAAGTGCCGGCACCGTGCCTGGCAACGCACAAGGCATCTTTGGCTGCTCATGATGCAGTTGCTGAAGGATTCCGCTTGAGTTGCGAGCAGGAAAAGACGATTTGGTGCCCCCCCCTGCAAACGCTTGCCGGTTCTTTGGCCGCCCGGAATCTTGCAGAAGATCAGTTGCCCGCGGGCCTGGATTGCTGTTCCCGGCGTACCAGACGCGCCGCCAGCAGTCCCACCTCGAACAGGAACCACATGGGAATGGCCAGCAGGGTCTGGCTGATCACATCCGGTGGCGTCAGCAGCATACCGAGCACAAAGCAACCCACGACCACATAGGCCCGGGCCTTGCCCAGTTTTTCCACGGTGGTGGCGCCGGTGCTGACCAGCAGCACGATGGCGATAGGTAACTCAAAAGCCAGCCCGAAGGCCAGGAACAGGGCCAGTACAAAATCCAGGTAACTGCTGATGTCCGTGGTGACAGCCACCCCTTCCGGGGCAATGGCGGTAAAGAACTGGAACATCAGTGGAAAGACCACGAAATAGGCAAAGGCGGCGCCGGCATAGAACAGCAGCACGCTGCTGGCCAGCAAGGGGATGGCCAGGCGTTTTTCATGACGGTACAGCCCCGGCGCCACAAAAGCCCACGCCTGGTGCAGGATGAACGGCATGGCCACGAAGATGCTCAGGTAAAGCGTTAGCTTGAACGGGGCCAGAAAGGGCGAGGCCACGCCGGTGGCAATCATGCTGGTTCCTTCCGGCATGGCTTCCATCAATGGCCTGGCGATTAATGAATAGAGTTCCCGGGAAAAGTAGAACAGGCAGAGGAATACCACGAAGATCGCCACCATGGCCTTGAGCAGGCGGTTACGCAGTTCCAGCAGGTGAGCAATCAGTGGCTGACCGGTATCGTTACTGGCGTCAGTCATTGCGTGGTGATTCCCCGGGCGGTTCTATCTTGTTTTCGGTGGGTTGCTTGGTGCGGGGCTGGCGGGCCCTGGCAATTTCTTCCGGGCTGAGCAGGCTGTCCCTGGCTTCGCGGATGCTCTCTTCATCCAGGCCCATCTGTCGCATCTGCTTTTCCATGCGCTCGCGCATGTCCTGGGTGACGGCTTCCCTTTCCAGCTCGTTCTTCAGGTTGTTGAAGGTCGAGCGGGCACGGCCTATCCAGTGGCCAAGGGTGCGGGCAACTGTGGGCAGTCGCTCCGGCCCCAGTACCACCAGGCCGATGATGAAGATCAGGGTAAGCTCGGCGAAGCCGATATCGAACATGGGAACCTCTTGGGGCCTGGATCAGACCTGATCCTTGTCCTTTTCGGTTTTCTGTTCGTTCTGGCTTTTTTCGTCCTCGGCCAGACGCTTTTGATCCTGTTCTTCCTCGCCGTCCTTCATGGCGTTTTTGAAGCCCTTGACGGCGCCGCCCAGGTCGCCACCGATGTTGCGCAGCTTCTTGGTGCCGAACAGCAGGACCACGATGGCCAGGAGGATCAGTAACTGCCAAATGCTGATGCCGGATAACATGGGTGTTCTCTCCGATGGGTAGTGGGCGGATCAGTGCTTGCTGCCGCGCGCCGCTTTTTCGTCATGGCCGGACAGGCCGAAGCGGCGCTCAAGCTCAGCCAGCACCTTGTCCGGGTGTTCTCCCAGTTTGGCTAACATCACCAGACTATGGAACCACAGATCGGCAGTTTCGCTGATCAGGGCCTGGCTGTCGCCGCTGACTTCCGCATCCCGGGCGGCGAGGATGGTTTCCACCGCCTCTTCGCCCACCTTTTCCAGGATCTTGTTCAGTCCTCTGGCGTAGAGGCTGGCCACATAGGAGCTGTCCGGGTCGGCGCCCTTGCGGGATTCCAGCACCTGATGGAGCTGGCTGAGAATATCTGACATAGGCTGTGTATTCTTCGTGGTCGAACTAGCGGTCTTTATGCAGGAGTCTGCTTGCAGACGAAGGGTTATGGTTCGCTTGCAAGCAAGCTCCTGCGAAAATTGAGCACGGTTCTCGTGCAGGCCCACAGTCTAGCGCCGCCAGCTCCAGCCCACCAGCAGCACGGCGCCAGCGGCCAGAGGCCAGCTGACATGGGGCGTTGCCAGCCACAGGGCGGCGCCAGCGCAACCGAGCCCGGCCAGGCCGGCGAAAAGCTTGTGGCGGTGGCGTATCAGGGCCTGTTCGAAGCGGGCTTCCAGGCGGTCCTGCTGATAGGGCAGGTCGCGCAGGGTTTCCAGGCCGTCGCGCAGCAGATCCGGCATTTCCGGCAATTGCGCGGTCCACTCCGGTAGCCGGTTCTGCAGCTTCTTCAAGGTAGCGCTGGGGCCGTACTCGGCCAGCATCCAAGCTTCCAGCAGCGGGCGACCGGTGCTCCAGATGTCCAGTTGCGGGTAGATGCTGCGACCCAGGCCTTCAATGTGGACCAGGGTCTTCATCAGCAGGATGTACTGCACCGGCATTTCGATGTGGTAGTTGCGTGCCATATCGAACAGCTTCATCACCAGCGGGGCAAATTCCAGCTGGTCCAGCTGGGCGGAACGCACCGGCTCGACAATGTCGATCACGGCCCGCTCAAAGCGTGGCCGGTCGATGGGGGCCCGGTTCCAGCCGGCGCGGATCACCGCGTCCACCAGGGCACTGTAATCCTCGCGCATCACCGCCAGTACCATGCGGCCCAGCACGTTCAGGTCCTCTTTGGACAACCGGCCGGCAATGGCCGCGTCCACCGCCATGTATTGCGGCGATTCCGGGTGTTCGGGATTGACGAAAATGTTTCCCGGGTGCATGTCCGCATGGAAGAGATTGAAGCGGAATACCTGGGAGAAGAAGATTTCCACGCCCCGCTCGGCCAGTACCTTCGGGTCGATCCCGGCGGCCTTGATGCGTTCGATATCGTTGACCGGGATGCCATCAATCCGGTCCATGATGATCACGGTGGGGCTGGACAGCTCCAGGTGGATGGCGGGGATATGCAGCAACGGGCTGAACAGGAAGTGCCGGCGCATGGCTTCGCTGTTGCGGGCCTCGGCGGCCAGGTCCAGCTCACCGAGGATGATGTCCCGGTAATCGCGTACCACCTGGGCCGGGCGGAAATAGCGGGCGTCGCGCCACAGTCTTTCCAGCCAGCGGGCTCCGAAGGTCATGACTTTCAGGTCCCGCTCCACAATCGGGCGAACCGTGGGGCGCAGTACCTTGGCCACCACCTGCCGGCCGTCTGTTAGCGTCGCGCCATGGACCTGGGCCACGGACGCGGCGGCAATGGGGGTGGTGTCGAAATGGCTGAAGACCTGGTCAAAAGGTTGGGACAGGCTGGCTTCCACCAGATCGCGGGCCTGTTCACCGTCGAACGGGGGCACCTGGTCCTGCAGCCGTGCCAGAGCGGAGGTCCACTCCGGAGGCAGCATGTCCTGACGGGTGGCCAGTAGCTGGCCAAACTTGATGAAGATCGGGCCCAGGCGCTCCAGCGCCTTTTGCAGTCGTTCTCCTTCGCTGAGCTTGCCGGTCCCCAGCCAGCTGGAGGGCACCAGGAAAGACAGCATCAGTAGCAGGGTGCGGACCGGGTGTGGGGGCAGCAGGGCGATCAGACGGTAGCGGCACACCACATGAAGGACCACCAGGATTCGTGTCACGGGCAGCATCAGTCAGTGGTGCTCCCGTTTCGGCGCGCTTGCAGGCGCTGTACCCGGGCGGCGAGGCGGTCCACATCCATGCGCAGTTCGTCCACATCCTGGCCGAACTCGTAGACGTCGCGGCGGCTGGGGATCAGCCCGGACTCGTTGCCCACATAGTCGCCCAGCTGGTCCGCCAGGCGCCCGGCGGTCTGCCGGGCCCAGTGGAACAGGCGGCGGGCCCCCACATCCAGTTGCTGGGCCAGCTCGGAGCCGGTGATCGGTTCCAGGATCGCGCCCCAGTCAATGTGCAGTTCCCGGGCCAGGGTCTGCAACTCCTGCAGCAGCTCCCGGTTACCGGTGATATCCACCGGCCCGCCGATGACGCCCGGCCGGCTTTTCCAGTCCAGCAGCAGGGCGGCCAGGTCCACCGGGTTGCCCTTGACGGCCACATCCGGGGTGGCGTCGCTGCGGTGATACAGCTCGACCCCGTCTTCCACGACCAGCGCATAGATGGCCACTGGCGGCAGGGTGGTCTCGATGGCCACCAGACGCCCGGCATGGACCGCCAGGCGATCCGCGGTCGCCGGGTCGGAGCGCAGGGCGGTGTTGATGGCCCGTTCCACCGTGGCCAGGGCCGTGGTGGACAGCAGGCCGGGGGAGCGGGACTGGTCTTTCAGGCTCATCAGAACTTGAATCCTCTGTGCAATGCCACGATGCCGCCGAGCATGTTGAAGTACTCGGTACGGGCAAAACCGGCGTCGTCCATCATGCCCTTCAGGGTGTCCTGGTCCGGGTGCATGCGGATGGATTCGGCCAGGTACTGGTAGCTTTGCGCATCGTTGACGATCAGTTTGCCCAGGCGAGGCCAGACGGCGAAGGAGTAGGCGTCATAGGCCTTGGCCAACTGTTTGTTCACCGGGGTGGAAAATTCCAGCACCAGCAGACGTCCGCCCGGTTTCAGTACCCGCAGCATGGAGCGCAGGGCGGCGTCCTTGTCGGTGATATTACGCAGCCCGAAGGCGATGGTGACACAGTGGAAGCTGTTGTCCTCGAAGGGCAGGCACTCGCCATTAACCTGGGCCACCTGGGTGTTGTGACTGCAGCCGGCGTCGATCAGGCGGTCGCGGCCCACTTCCAGCATGGCGTCGTTGATGTCGGCGAGCACCACATGGCCGGTTTCGCCCACCAGCCGGGAAAATTTGATGGCCAGGTCGCCGGTGCCGCCGGCCAGATCCAGTACCCGGTGGCCCGGGCGAATACCGGCCAGCTCAATGGTCATACGCTTGAGGATGCGATGGCTGCCCATGGAAATCAGGTCGTTCATCACATCGTACTTGCCCGCTACCGAGCGGAAGACCCCGGCCACTTTCTGCTGCTTTTCCTGCCACGGCACCTGCTGGTAACCGAAGTGGGTGACCTTGTTGTCGTCAGACATATCAATTCTCGAAAGGCGAGGGGTGGCCGGTGTAGACCCTTTCCATGATGGTCTCTTCCCGTGCGGCCAGTCGCTCCAGCAACAGGCCCACGCTGGGCACCGGCTTCATTACCCGGAAACTGCGATCCATGAAATCATACAGGTTCGCAAAGCCTGCCGCATGGGCCGGTTTGCGCACCATCCTGAAGGTGGTTTGTATCATCCTTGAGCGAATATAGCGGTCCAGCCGGTGCCCCAGCTCGGCTACCAGTTGCAGCTGTCGCTGGCGGTCTGCGTGGTGGCTGTCCTGGCGGAAACCGTCCAGATAGGTGGTTTCGTCCAGAGGCTGATCCAGCCGCTCGGCGAGAATGCCCACCACCGCCTCGTCCAGTTCCTGGGTAAGAATGGCGGCTTCCAGGGCACTGGCAGACGTGGCCATGACCTTGTCTGGCAGTAACTTCATGGCCTTGGGCAGGGCGCGACGGATTTCCCGCGCCACCGGCAGCAGTTCGCGCCCGCCGTAGACTTCCTCGAGCAGAAAACGGATACCATCGGCGGTCACCGGGTCTTCCAGCAGGTGGGCATGGGTGCGTTTGAGGCGGTCGCCTTGCCAGTCTTGCAGGCGTCGCAGGCGGGCGAGAAACACGGTGTCGTCGCCGTGCTGGCGCAGGGCGAAGAAACGTTCCAGATAATGTTGTAGCTGTTCGCCGGCGGTCATGGTTTTTCCTCCGGCGGGGATAATAGCAGAAGGGCGGTACCGGCACGCACCACGCAACACGCCGATACGCAAAAAGCGTGGTGCGTGAAGCGTGTATGCGTGTGAGCGTTAGAGGATATACCGGCTCAGATCCTCGTCATCGGCCAGTTCACCCAGGTAGCGATCCACGGCTTCGGCATCCAGCACCAGCGGTTTGTCATGGTACTGGGTGGCCAGAGAGTCGGCGTCGAAGCTGATCTCTTCCAGCAATTTTTCCAGCACCGTGTGCAGGCGGCGCGCGCCGATATTTTCGGTGCGCTCGTTAACCTGCCAGGCCACTTCCGCAATACGGCGGATGCAGTCTTCGGTGATCTCCAGGTTGAGCCCCTCGGTGTCCAGCAGCGCCTTGTACTGTTCGGTGAGCGAGCACTTGGGTTCGGTGAGGATACGCTGGAAATCTTCCGGGCTCAGGGCGCTCAGCTCCACCCGGATGGGCAGTCGGCCCTGCAGTTCCGGGATCAGATCACTGGGTCTGGAAAGATGGAAGGCGCCGGAGGCGATAAAGAGAATGTGGTCGGTCTTCACCATGCCGTACTTGGTGGATACGGTGGAGCCCTCGATCAGCGGCAGCAGATCGCGCTGTACCCCTTCGCGGGAGACATCGGTGCCGCCGCTTTCGCCGCGCTTGGCTACTTTGTCGATTTCGTCAATAAAGACGATGCCGTTGTTTTCCACCACATCGATGGCCTGCACTTTCAGTTCGTCTTCATTGACAAAACGGGCCGCTTCCTCGTCACGGATCAGACGGTAGGCTTCGCGCACAGGCAGTTTCTGCGAGCGCTTGCGGCCACTGCCGCCCATGCGTGAAAACATCTGCTGGAGCTGGCTGGTCATCTCTTCCATGCCTGGCGGGGCCATGATTTCTACCCCGGCGGGATTGGCGGAGACCTCGATCTCGATTTCCTTGTCGTCCAGCTCGCCTTCGCGCAGCTTCTTGCGGAAGATCTGGCGGGTGCTGCTGTCGGACTTGCTGTCTTCCTCACCGCGGGCGGCGGGCAGCAAGGCATCGAGAATGCGTTCCTCGGCGGCATCATCGGCCTGGCTGCCCACCCGGGCAATGGCCTTTTCGCGCAGCATCTTGATGGCCATCTCCACCAGGTCGCGGATGATGGATTCCACGTCCCGGCCCACATAGCCCACCTCGGTGAACTTGGTGGCTTCTACCTTGATAAAGGGGGCGTCGGCCAGCTTGGCCAGGCGGCGAGCAATCTCGGTCTTGCCCACGCCGGTGGGGCCAATCATGAGGATGTTCTTGGGGGCCACTTCAGCGCGCATTTCCGCTGGCAATTGCATACGCCGCCAGCGGTTGCGCAGGGCCAGGGCCACGGCTTTCTTGGCCGCATCCTGGCCAACGATGTGGCGGTTGAGTTCGGTAACGATGTCTTTCGGTGTGAGGGCAGCCACTACTCAAGCTCCTCGAAGGTGTGATTGTGGTTGGTATAAATGCAGATGTCGCCGGCGATGCCAAGGGACTTGGCCACGATGTCGCGGGCGGGCAGGTCGGTGTTTTCCAGCAGGGCGGTGGCCGCGGACTGGGCAAAGGGCCCGCCGGAGCCAATGGCGATCAGGCCGTGCTTTTCCGGTTCGATCACGTCGCCGTTACCGGTGATGATCAGGGAGTTTTCCTTGTCGGCCACGGCCAGCAGGGCTTCCAGACGGCGCAGGGCGCGGTCGGTGCGCCAGTCCTTGGCCAGCTCCACGGCGGCGCGGACCAGATGCCCCTGGTGCTTTTCCAGTTGCGCCTCGAAGCGTTCGAACAGGGTGAAGGCGTCGGCGGTGCCGCCAGCGAAACCGGCAATGACCTTGCCGTGATAGAGGCGCCGCACCTTGCGGGCATTGCCCTTCATGACGGTGTTGCCCAGGCTCACCTGGCCATCACCACCGATGACCACGTTGTTGCCCCGGCGAACGGAAACGATTGTCGTACCGCGATACTGCTCCACGGGTTCTCTCCTTTTGTCTTGTAGAGGGGGAGGTAAGGGCGGGGGCAAGGCTTTTCAATAGGTAAAGAACGCAAACACGCAACACGCCGGCACGCAGCACGTAAGTTGGGCGTGCCAGCGTGTTGCGTGAAGCGTGCTGGCGTTATTGTTTCATCTTGATCGGCAGCGTCTCGATCCCCTTGCCGGCCAGTTGGTCCTGGGCCCGGTGCATGGTATTGACGTTGTTGTAGGGGCCGATCATTACCCGGTGCCAGCTATCGCCATTTTCCAGGTCCACGGACTGGATGGTGGCTTCGAAGCCCTGCAGGATCAGCTCCGCGCGGCGGCGGTCGGCGTCCTCGTTGCTGCGGAAGCTGCCGGCCTGCAGCAGGTAGCGCTCGCTGTGGCGGGTGCCTGTCTGTGGCTTGCGGGTGTTGTTGTCCGGTTTGCGGCTGTCAGGTTGCTTCCGGCTGGCAGTGTCGCTGTCCCCCTCGTTCTGCGGCACGATCACTTCCATCTTGGGCAGCACCGCGTAGAAGTCGAACTGGGGGGAATCTTCGGCCTTCGGGTCGCTCTTGGGGGACGGTTTTTCCGGTTGGGCCGGGGCGTCCTTGTCTGCTTTCGCCACCGGGGGCCGGCCACCCTGTTCCATCTGGGTCTTGCCCAGGTGAAACAGGAAGGCGACAAACAGGCCGACCATCAGGCCGGTGAACAGCCAGACCCAGCCGGGGACCTGGCGTTGTGTCTTCTTTTTGGCGGGGCTGCGACTGGCGCCCCGTCGGGTGTTCTTGGCCATGATCCTTCCTGTGTTGACCTACATGCGTTCGAGGGGTGTCAGGCCCAGCAGTTCCATGCCTTGCTTCAGGGTGCGGGCGGTGAGCGCGGCCAGTTTCAGGCGGCTCTGTTTAAGCCCGTCATCTTCGATGCTGAGAATCGGGCAGTGTTCGTAGAAGCTGGAGAAGAGCCCGGCCACGTCGTAGAGGTAGGCACACAGCAGGTGGGGCTGGCCCTTGTCGGCCACGCTTTCCAGTACCTCGCCGAACTGCACCAGGCGGGCGGCCAGGGCCTGCTCCGCGTCTTCGTTGAGCTGGAAATCCCCGCTCACCGCATCCATGGCCAGGCCGGCCTTGCGGAAGATGCTGGCCACCCGGGTGTAGGCGTAGAGCAGGTAGGGGGCGGTGTTGCCCTCGAAACTGAGCATCTGGTCGAAGTTGAAAATGTAGTCGCTGCTACGGTTTTTGGACAGGTCGGCATATTTGACCGCGCCGATACCCACCGACCGGGCAATGGTCTGCAGTTCCTCGTCGTTCAGTGCCGGGTTCTTGTCCTTGACCAGGGCGTAGGCGCGCTCCTGCGCTTCGTCTAGCAGGTCGATGAGCTTGACGGTGCCGCCATCACGGGTCTTGAAGGGGCGCCCGTCCGGGCCGTTCATGGTGCCGAAGCCCATGTGGGCCAGGTCGGTCTGCTCGGGGACAAAGCCGGCGAGTTTGGCCAGGGTAAACATCTGCTGGAAGTGCAGGGCCTGACGCTGATCCACGAAGTAGAGCATGCGGTCGGCGCCCAGGGTGCCGGCCCGGTAGCGCAGGGCGGCCAGGTCGGTGGTGGCGTACAGGTAGCCGCCATCGGCCTTCTTCACGATCACCGGCAGCGGGTCGCCTTCCTTGTTCTTGAATGCGTCCATGAAGACACACTGGGCGCCCTGGTCTTCGCTGAGCAGGCCTTGTGCGTCCAGATCGGCGACGACTTGGGCCAGGTCATCGTTATAGGCGCTTTCGCCGCGCACATCGGCGGGGGTCAGGCTCACGCCCAGGCGGTCGTAGACGGCCTGGCAGTGGCTCAGGGAGATATTGTTGAATTCCCGCCACAGTGCCAGGCAGGCCTCGTCACCGGCCTGGAGTTTGACCACCAGGCTGCGGGCGCGGTTGGCAAAATCTTCGGATTCGTCAAAGCGCTGCTTGGCGGCCCGGTAGAAGCCTTCCAGGTCACTCAGTTCCCGGGACAGCTCGGCGTCGCTTTCCTCGTGTTTCTGTTCTTCCAGGTAGGCCAGCAGCATGCCGAACTGGGTGCCCCAGTCGCCCACATGATTCTGGCGAATGACCTTGTGACCCAGGAATTCCAGCGTGCGCACCACCGCATCACCGATGATGGTGGAGCGCAGGTGGCCGACGTGCATTTCCTTGGCCAGGTTGGGGGAGGAGTAGTCCACCACCACGGTCTGCGCCGCATCGGGACGGGCCACGGCAAGATGCTCGTCGGCCAGGGCGGCGTCCAGCAGCCCGGTGAGCCAGTCGCTGGCCTGGAAGAAATTGATGAAGCCGGGCCCGGCGATTTCCACCTTGTCGATGGCCTTGTCCGCCGGCAGGGCGGCGATCAGCTTCTCGGCCAGGTCACGGGGTTTCATGCCGGCGGGTTTGGCCAGCATCAGGGCAATGTTGGTGGCAAAGTCCCCGTGACTCTTGTCCTTGGTACGGTCGATCTGCACCGGTCGCCTGGCGTCGGCGGGCAGGGTGCCTTCGTCGATGAGGGTGTCGAGGGCGGTTTCGATCAGGGAAATCAGGCGTTCTTTCATGGGGTCCGTCTGGGCCGTTTGACTGGCCGGCGATTGTACGGGAAAAGGCAAGGGGACGCAGCAGGCTGGCACGCATACACGCCAACACGCAAAACCGCTGTCTGGGACCTGTGGGGGCGCCAGCCTGGCGTGCCCGCGTCAGAGCATATCTATCGGGTCCACATCCAGGTGCCAGCGGCACTGGCGGGCCTGGGGCAGGCTGCGGGCGGTTTCCAGCAGGGCTTCGATGGCCTGGTGGAGGGGGGCGCGGCGATCACTTTGCAATAGTAGCTGGGTACGGTAGCGCCCGGCCCGTTTTTCCATGGGGGCCGGCACCGGCCCCAGCAGTTGTACGCCGGGTGGCAGGGGAATGCCGCTCAGCTGCTGGAGAAACTCCATGGCCTTGCCCAGGTTCATGGCCTCGCAGCGGAACAGGGCCAGGTGACCAAAGGGGGGCAGAGCGGCCAGCTTTCTTTCTTCCAGCAGGGCGCTGGCCAGCGCCGGATAATCGCCACTGGCGGCCAGTTGCAGCAGCTGGTGGTCCGGGTGGCGGGTTTGCAGCAGTACCCGGCCATGATCCTCCCGGCCGCTGCGACCGGCCACCTGTAGCAGCAACTGGGCGGCCTGTTCGGGGCCCCGAAAGTCGGCGCTGAGAAAGCCGGCATCCATATCCAGAATGACCACCAGCGACAGCCTGGGAAAGTGGTGCCCCTTGGCCAGCATCTGGGTGCCGACCAGTACCGCCGGTTCCCCCTTCTGGATCCTGGCCAGGTGGGCATCCAGGCTGCCCTTGCGACGGGTGGCGTCCCGGTCGATGCGGATCACCGGCACTGGCAGGGCCTGCTCCAGCAGCTCGGTGAGTTTTTCCGTGCCGCTGCCGGCTTCCTGGATATGGCTGGAGCCGCATTTGGGGCAGCGGGTGGGCACCCGCTGGCGGGAATCACAGTGGTGGCAGCGCAGGCTGCCTTCACTGCGGTGCCAGGTCAGGAAACTGTCGCAGCGCTGGCATTCCGCCTGCCAGCCGCAATCCTGACAGAGGATCATGGGGGCGTAGCCGCGCCGGTTGATAAAGACCAGAGCCTGCCGGCCTTCGCTGACGCATTGTTTGAGCGCTTGCAGGGACTGCGGCAGCAGGGGCTGGCCCGGTGGGGCCAGGGTGGCGTCGAGGGTTTCGATGGGCGGGCGGCCCTGGTCGGTGGCCCGTTTGGACAATTTGAGCCAGTGAAAGCGCCCTTCCCGGGCCAGTTGCAGGCTTTCCAGCGCGGGGGTGGCGCTGCCGAGCACCACCGGGATATCACACTGCTGGGCTCGCCAGGTGGCCAGGTCCCGGGCATGGAATCGCAGGCCGTCCTGCTGCTTGAGGGAGGTGTCGTGGGCTTCGTCCACGATGATCAGCCCCGGGTTGGCCAGTGGGGTGAAGATGGCAGAGCGGGTGCCGATCAGAATGCGTGCCTTGCCATCCCGGGCGGCCAGCCAGTTGTCCAGCCGTTCCCGGTCGCCGAGTCCGGAATGCAGTGTCACCACCGGTACAGAGAATCGCTGCCGGAAGCGCTGGACAGTCTGCGGGGTCAGGCCGATTTCCGGCACCAGCACCAGGACCTGTTTGCCGGCGGCGAGCACCGGGGCCATGGCCTGCAGGTATACCTCCGTCTTGCCGCTGCCGGTGACGCCGTCCAGCAGAAAGGGCTGGAATCCCTGGGCGTCCTGGATGGCATGGATGGCCTGGTGTTGCTGCGGGTTGGCCGGCAGGGGCGCCTGGGCCAGGACCTCGCGGGGGATTGCCGGGGCGTCATCCAGCAGGATCTGTTCTGCCCAGCCCTTGTCGCGCAGGCTGGCCAGGGTGGCGGCGGGTACCTCCAGGGCGGTCAGCATGGCGCCGGTCAGGCCCTTGGGGTGCTCACGCAGGGTCTGCAGTGCCTGGCGTTGACGGGGGGCTCGGCTGACTTGTTCATCGCTGACATGGAAGCCGCGGTCCGTGATTCGCCAGCGTTTTTCCTGGCTGGCCTGGGCCTCGCCACCCTGGCGGAGCAGGGTGGGCAGGGCATAGTTGAGCACTTCGCCCAGCGGGTGGTGATAGTAGCGGGCGGCCCTTTCGCAGAGTTGGTAGAGCTCGTCTGGCAGTATCGGTGCGTCGTCGATAACGGCCTGAACCGGTTTCAGCTTCGGGTAGGTGCTGGGCTCGCTGCCATGCACCAGACCGATCAGGGTGCGCCGACCGAACGGTACCTTGACCCGGGCACCACGGGGGGGCACAGCGGTGCCTTGGTAGAGATAATCGAAGCAGCCGGGGAGCGGAACCGGCAGAGCAATTTGCAGCGTGGTGGTGGCTGACACAAGGTTTCCTGAAGCCTGGAGCGCCCGAGAGCCTTCAAATTAGGCTTTCGGCGCTTGCGCAATGGAGCCAAGCTGTTATGATTCGCCTTCTTTTTCCCCGACGCAAGCCGTGTGGTGCCTGTCGTAGAGCCAGGTAGCGACACAAATTGGAGCTGAGCAATGAAAGCAGAGATTCATCCGGAATACCAGGCAGCGACTTATACCTGCAGCTGCGGCAACGTTATCGAGAGCCGCTCCACCCGTGGTGGCGACATGAACCTGGACGTTTGTTCTTCCTGCCACCCTTTCTATACTGGCAAGCAGAAGCAGGCTGACAGCGGTGGCCAGATCGACAAGTTTAAGCAGCGTTTCGGCATGATGCGCAGCAAGAAGGGCTAAACGGCATCTTCACTGCGTGTTGTGTAGTCTGTAAAAAGCACCCTGCCGGGTGCTTTTTACGTTAAGCCCCTTGCGTAGACACTGTATATCCGACGGAGACCGGACATGTCCGAGGATTTGAAAACGGCAGCCCTGGAGTATCACGCCAAGCCGCGACCGGGGAAAATCAGCGTAGAGGTGACCAAGCCGGCGGCGACCAGCCGTGACCTGAGCCTGGCATATAGCCCGGGTGTGGCCGAGCCGGTGCGTGAGATCGCCCGCGAGCCCGAGCTGGCTTACCGTTTTACCTCCAAGGGCAACCTGGTGGCCGTGATCAGTGACGGTACCGCCATTCTTGGCCTGGGGAATCTGGGGGCGCTGGCGTCCAAGCCAGTGATGGAAGGCAAGGGTATCCTGTTCAAGCTGTTTGCCGGTATCGACGTGTTCGATATCGAGGTGGACGCGGAAGATCCGCAGGCCTTTATCGACACCGTGGTGCGTATCCATCGGACCTTTGGTGGCATCAACCTGGAAGATATCCGTGCGCCGGAATGCTTCGAGATCGAGCGTATCCTCAAGGAACAATGCGATGTGCCGGTTTTCCACGACGACCAGCACGGTACCGCCATTGTGGTGGGGGCCGGCCTGATCAATGCGCTGGAAATCCAGAACAAGCGTATCGAGGACATCAAGGTGGTGTGCGTGGGTGCGGGTGCAGCCGGTGTGGCTTCCGTGCGGTTGCTCATCGAGATGGGCGCGCGCAAGGAAAATATTCTGGTGCTGGATCGCAAGGGCGTGATCCACAGTCGCCGCGATGACCTGAATCAGTACAAGGCGGCGTTGGCCAATGATACTGACAAGCGCACCCTGAACGATGCGGTGGAAGACGCGGATGTCTTTATCGGTGTGTCTGGTCCGGACATGCTGACGCCGGAGATGGTCAAGAAGATGGCGCCCAAGCCGATTATTTTTGCTCTGGCCAATCCTGACCCGGAAATCCGCCCGGAAGTGGCCAAGGCGGCCCGCTCGGACGCCATTGTGGCCACCGGTCGTTCCGATTTCCCGAACCAGGTGAACAATGTGCTGTGTTTCCCGTACATGTTCCGTGGTGCGCTGGATGTGCGTTCTACCTCCATCAATGAGGAAATGAAGATTGCCGCCGTGCACGCCATTGCCGAGCTGGTGCGTGAAGCGCCTCCCCAAGAGGTGTTGGATGCCTATGGGGGGGAGCCGCTGACCTTTGGGGCGGACTACATCATTCCCAAGCCCAATGATCCGCGCCTGCTGGGTCGGGTGTCTTCGGCGGTGGCCCGGGCAGCGGTGGATTCCGGTGTGGCCCGCAAGGGGTATCCGTCCCATTATCCGCTGGGCTCGCTGGACGAGATCTTTCCTGAGTTGTGACAGGAGTGCCAGCCATAAAAAAACCGCCGAAAGGCGGTTTTTTTATGGCTTCACGCTTCACGCTATTGCGTGCCGCGTGTAGTGGGCCGGGTGGCTTAAAATATCTGCTCCGGTGCACTGTTGTTGCCCGCCGGCCCCAGCGGCGGTTCCAGTTCCGGCACCTGGTCTTCAATGAAGTATTCGCGGATGGCATCCGGGTTCTGGGGGCGGGCCAGCAGGCCGCTGTCCGGGTCGATGCGGACGGTGGCAATGCCGGAGGGTTGTTCGAGCTGCGTCTCGGGTACGCCTTCCAGTGCCGGGCCCATATAGTCCATCCAGATCGGCAGCGCTGCCTTGCCGCCATATTCGCCCCAGCCCAGGTTGGCCGGATTGTCGAAGCCAACCCAGACGGTGGCCACCAGTGCTGGTGAGAACCCGGAGAACCAGGCATCCATCTGGTCGTTGGTGGTCCCGGTCTTGCCCGCCAGATCCCGGCGACCCAAGGCGTTGGCCTTGTGGCCGGTGCCCCGGCGCACCACATCCTGGAGCATGGAGTTCATCAGCCAGGCGATGCGGGCATCCAGGACGCGGGGGGCCATGACCGGCTCCGGCTTGACCGGGGTGGTGTCATCCGTTTCGTCATTATTACTGGCTGTGCTGTCCGCTTCTGGCAGCTCCAGGGGCTGGGGTGGCAGGCAGGGGCTTTCGCAGCGGATCACATCGGCGGCTTCCCACAGCACGTCACCGTCTTCCTTTTCGATGCGAACGATGCTCCAGGGTGTCACGCGATAGCCGCCGTTGGCGAAGATGCTGTAGGCGGCAGCGATGTCCATGGGGGTGACACTGGCACTGCCCAGCGCCAGGGAAAGGTCGCGCTGGAAGGTGTCTGTCGGCAGTCCGAACCGTTTCAGGGTGCTCATGGCCTGGCTGATACCGATCTGTCGCATGATGCGAATGGAGACCAGGTTCAGGGAGCGGTACAGGGCCTCGCGCATGCGGGTGGGGCCGTAGAACTTGCCACTGGCCCCGGTGGGGCGCCAGGCAGTTTCCAGTTTGTCATCGTCGAATACCACGGGGGCGTCATTGATGATGGAGGCGGGTGTGAAGCCGTTTTCCAGCGCCGAGGTATAGACGAAGGGTTTGAAGACGGAGCCCGCCTGGCGTTCGCTCTGGACGGCCCGGTTGAATTTGGAGGCGGTAAAGCTATAGCCGCCCTGCATGGCAATGATGGCGCCGTCTTCCGGGTCCAGGGACACCAGTGCCGACTGGGCCCGAGGTAGCTGGGCCAGTCGCCAGCGGCGGTTGTCAGCGTTGCCGACCGGGCGGACATAGATGACGTCGCCGGCGGTTAGAACATCGGTAATGCTGCCCGGTTTGTCGCCGACATATTTGTCGCTGAGGTAGGGGCGTGCCCAGCGGATGTCATCCCAGGCCAGCCGGGCCCGCTTGCCGTCGCGGAACAGGATGCCGGCGTGGTCATCGTTGAGGGAGGTGACAATTACCGGGTGAAGGGGGCCAATGCGGTGCTGGTCGGCGATCAGGTCGGCCCAGGCGGCGACTTGCGGCGCCAGGCCGGTGATGGTCTGTTGCAGGGCGGCCTTGTCCTTGACCGGGGCTTCCTCGCCGCTCTCTTCCGCTTCCGGTGGTTCTTCGGTGTCACTGGCTGTCAGGGCAGGGAGCGGCGGGGCCTGGCTGATGTCCACCTGCTTCAGGGGGCCTCGGTAGCCGTGGCGTTCGTCGTAGCTGTGCAGGCCGTCGCGCAGGGCCTTGACCGCGTACTGCTGGCGCTGGCTGTCCAGGGTGGTGATGATGCGAATGCCATCGGTGTAGATGTCTTCTTCTACCAGGTCCATGGCTTGCAGGCGGACCATTTCGCCGAAGTAGGCGCCATCGACTTCCGGGCTGGCGGCATGGAAGCGTGCGCTGACCGGCAGTTCCTGGGCTGCCAGGCGCTCTTCGCGGGTAAGGGCGCCGGTTTCCTCCATGCGCAGCAGGATCCAGTTGCGGCGGACCAGGGCCCGTTCGGGATTGGTGATCGGGTTGTAGGCGGAGGGGGCCTTGGGCAGGCCAGCAATCATCGCCATCTGGGCCACATTCAGGTCGGCGACGGATTTGCCGTAGTACACCTGGGCGGCGGCTTCCGCCCCGTAGGCTCGGTGCCCCAGGTAGATCTTGTTCAGGTACAGTTCAAGGATTTCTTCCTTGGTCAGGACCCGCTCGATCTGGATGGCCAGCACGATCTCGTTGAATTTGCGCAGGAAACGCTGTTCGCGCCCGAGGAAGAAGTTCCGGGCCACCTGCATGGTGATGGTGGAGCCGCCGGAGCGGATCTCCCGGTAGCGGGCCAGTTCCACCGCCGCGCGCACCAGTCCCTTGATATCCACGCCGTTGTGGCTGAAGAAGCGCTCATCCTCGGCGGCGAGTACGGCCTGGATCAGGGGCCGGGGTAATTGCTCGTAGGACACCGGCTGCCGCCGCTTTTCGCCATATTCTGCAATCAGCTTCATATCCCGGCTGTAAATTCGCAGGGGAATCTGGTATTCCACTTCCCGGATCTGGTTGGCAGGTGGCAGCTGGGGGGCCAGATATAGGTAGCTGGCGGCCAGAATGGCCAGGCCGCCGCCGGCGCCGGCGATCAGGAGGAGGAGCAGATAACGGGTCCAGGAGGGTAAACGCATGTTTTCGACAACTACTGGCTGGATCGGTAGAAAGGCCTAGCCGGCCC
>JAKSCQ010000156.1 GCA_022360555.1 Pseudomonadales bacterium | reverse complement strand
CGGCGGCTGCGAACATAGCGCCAGGCCTTACCCGGCAATCGCCGGGGCGATAAAGCGCCATTCGTCGATGCTCTGGCCCAGCACCAGGAAGTGCGGGTTGAGGATATCTTCCTTGTTGTACTGCAACGGCTCGAAGGCGGTATTGACCACCACGCCACCGGCGGCGGTGACCACCGCATGGGCGGCGGCAGTGTCCCATTCGCTGGTGGGAGCCAGGCGCGGGTAGATGTCGGCGCTGCCCTCGGCGACCAGGCACAGTTTCAGGGAGGAGCCCATGGAGGCGCGCTCCACCTCACCCACCTCTTCACGGATAAAGGCTTCCAGTTTTTCCACCGCCTCACCACCATGGCTGCGGCTGGCCACCATCACCACCGGGGTGGTGCGGGCACGGCACTGGATCGGTTGGCGCTCACCACCCTGCTCTTTAAAGGCACCGACACCCCGGCCACCCAGGTAGGTCACTCCGGTGACAGGCACATGCACCACCCCCAGCACCGGGGTATCGTCTTCCACCAGGGCAATGTTCACGGTGAACTCGCCGTTGCGCTTGATGAATTCCTTGGTGCCATCCAGCGGGTCCACCAGCCAGAAGCGGGGCCAGTCCTTGCGGTCCGCCCAGGCGATATCGCCGGATTCCTCGGAGTACACCGGAATGTCCGGGGTCAGTGCCTGGAGCTTTTCCTCGATGATGGTATGCGCCGCCTTGTCGGCTTCGGTGATCGGTGATTTGTCGTCCTTGGTTTCCACGCCCAGATCATCACGCTCGTAGACAGTCAGGATCGCCTTGCCCGCTTCACGGGCAATGTCGGCAAGCGGGTCCAGCAGGGCATTAAAGTCGGTCATTTCGGATTTCCTATCGTTCAATATTGGGAGCAGCAAGCCTCAAGCTACAAGCTGCAACACGGAGACACGCCAGCGGTACTTGCTGCCCCGTTACTCCGCGCTGCGAGTCAAGAAGATCCGCGAGCACCGTCATACAGAACAACAGGGCCTCAAATCGCGCCTTATAACCAGGCTTCTGGAACCTGCCCTCAATCACTTGCAGACAAGCTCCACCAAATTATCAGCGCGGAGCCCATTGGTTTCAGCCCGCTCTTCTCATTTCCCCGCGTTGCAGCTTGAAGCTTGAAGCTTGCCGCTATCTCTTCTCCAGCAACCGTTTGGTCATTAATAACGCGGCAATCACCCGCGCCTCGGTCACGTCGTCGCGCTCAATCAGCCGGTCCAGGTCGGACAGTTTCCAGGTCAGCACTTCCAGTTCTTCCGGCTCGTCACCGGGCAGGGATTCCTCGTACAGGTCTTCCGCCAGCACCACCTTGATACGGTGACCCATATAGCCCGGTGACAGGGTCAGTTCCTTCATCAGGGTCAGGCTCCGCGCCCCATAGCCGGCTTCTTCCTTGAGCTCACGGTTGGCCGCTTCGTGCCAGTCCTCACCGTGCTCATAGGCCCCCTTGGGCAGGGTCAGCTCATAGCTTTCGGTGCCGGCGCCGTATTCGCGGATCAGCACCACGGTGTCGTCATCCAGCAGCGGCACCATCATCACCGCGGCAATCGGCGGGGTGCGCAGCCGCTCATAGGTACGCTCCACCCCGTTGCGAAAACGCAGATGCAACTCTTCGATGCCGAACAGACGGCTTTTCGCCACCAGCCGGGTGTCGAGAATCTCCGGTTTCTCATCCATAATAACTATCGCGCCCTGACAACTCCGTTAAGGGGGCAAGACTAACCCGAACACGCAGGAAATTCATGATTGACTGGCATTCCGTCGATACCGTGTTGCTGGACATGGACGGCACCCTGCTCGACCTGGCCTTCGACAACTGGTTCTGGCAACGCCATGTACCCACATGCTACGCCCGCCAGCAGGGCCTGGACCAGGCCGAAGCCGACCGCATTATCCACGACTGGATCACCAGCCACCTGGGTACGCTCAACTGGTACTGCCTGGATTTCTGGACCCAGGAACTGGGCCTGGAGATTGCCCGCCTGAAACGCGAAGCCGGCGACCGGATCGCCGTGCGCCCGGGGGCGGAAACTTTCCTGCAAGCGCTGAAGGACTCCGACAAGCAGGTGATCATGGTCACCAATGCCCACCGCGATGCCCTGTCCCTGAAGGTGGAACGTACCGGTATCGACCAGTATTTCGACGAAATGGTTTCCAGCCACGACTACGGCCATGCCAAGGAAGCCCAGGCCTTCTGGCAGCACCTGCAACGTCACCTGCCGTTCGACCCGGCCCGCGCCCTGCTGGTGGACGACTCCCTGCCCGTGCTGCACAGCGCCCAGCTCTATGGCATCGGCCAGCCGGTAAGCATCCTGCACCCGGACTCCACCCTGCCCCGGCGTGAGCACACCGACCCCTTCCCGGCCATCGACGACTTTCTCCAGGTGTTGCCGTGAGTGATAGCGTGCGCATTGATTCCTGGCTGTGGGCGGCGCGCTTTTTCAAGACCCGCACCCTGGCCAAGACCGCCATCGAAGGCGGCAAGGTACACATCGACGGCAACCGCACCAAACCCAGCAAGGCCGTGCAGCCGGGGCAAACGGTGACCATCACCAAGGGCAGCGAACACTTCGAAGTGGTGGTACAGGATCTCAGCAGCAAGCGCGGCCCGGCCAGTGTGGCCCGCACCCTCTACGAAGAGACGCCGGAAAGCGTGGCCAAACGGGAAATGAGCAGCGAACAGCGCAAGCTGGCCCGGGCCGCCGCTGCGGCCCCGGACCACAAACCCAGCAAGAAGGAACGCCGGGATATCCAGCGCTTCAAGCGGGACAATCTGGAATAACGACGTTTTTCGCGGCCGGACGACCGCTCCCACAATGGCTCCATCACTCTGTGGGCGCGATTGTCCGGCCGCGATAGCCCAACCTCAGGACAGCATCATGCAAGATCACAAACAGCGCTTTCTCTTCCCCGACTCCGACATTCGCGGCGAACGGGTCCAGGTGGAAAGCAGCATCACCCGTATTATTGAAGGACATAACTACCCGCTGGCAGTCCAGGGGCTGATCGGCGAAGCCGTGGCCGCCGTGGCACTGCTTGCCAGCACTCTGAAGTTCAAGGGGCGCCTGGCCCTGCAGGCCCAGGGCCATGGCCCGGTCTCGCTGCTGCTGGCCGAATGCACCAATGAGGGCGAACTGCGCGCCCTGGCCCGCCATGGCGAAGGCGGCGACTGGAGCCAGGGCGATATCCGCAGCCTGATCGGCGACGGCACCATGGTGATCACCATCACCCCCGACCAGGGGCGCCAGTATCAGGGCATCGTCCCCCTCACTGGCGACTCCCTGGCCCAGTGCCTGGAGGCCTATTTCCGCCAGTCCGAACAGCTCCCCACCCGACTGTGGCTGGCCAGCGGCAACAACCGCGCCGCCGGCCTGCTGCTGCAGCGCCTGCCCAACCAGATTGCCGGCAGCGACGCCAACGAGCAGATGTGGGAGCACCCGGAAGCCCTGGCAGGCACCCTGACCCTGGAAGAGCTGCTCGACCTGGACGATCAGACCCTTCTCCACCGCCTGTTCCACGAAACCCCGCCCCAACTCCCGGACGCCCAACCCCTGCGCTTTGGCTGCACCTGCACCCGCGAACGCAACCGCAACGCCCTGCTGTCCCTGGGCAGCAACGAATTGCAAACCCTGCTGGACGAAGACGGCGAAGTCACCCTCACCTGCGACTTCTGCCGCAACCAGGAGCGGTTTGATGCAGTGGATCTGGCGGAGATGATCAGGGAAAGCAATTAATAGTTAATAATGAATAGTTAATAGTTGCGCGGGGTCGCGCGCACTGTACGAAAACGCAAGAGGCCGCGCCCAAACCTGGGGCGCGGCCTCTTGCATTTCAAAAACCGCAAGCCAGTATCGCGACGTTATTAATTATTCATTATTAACTATTCATTTCCCTCTCTCCGTGACCGCCGGGTCATCAGCGGCATCGCCACTGATTCTCTTTTCTGGCATAATCGCGCGCCTGTGCTGACCTGGGGGCCGCCCCCTGGTCCTCTTTGGTCTTGCCCGGTGGCAGTAACGGGCACGAGACCGGCACTGTTATCCGCAATGCGAACCAGAGTTTCGGCGCCCATATCCGCTGAAACGGCACGGCCACAAGCCCAGGAATGACCATGACCGATCCGATTGTTTATAACGACCTCAGCCCGGCCCAGCTGGTAGAGCTGGCTGTTCAGCGCAACGAAGGCCGCCTGTCCGACACCGGCGCCCTGGTAGTGGAAACCGGTCACCGCACCGGCCGTTCCCCCATGGACCGCTACATCGTTGACGAGCCCAGCACCAGCGAGCACATCCACTGGGGCGCCATCAACCGCCCGTTCCCCGCCGACAAGTTCGACGCCCTGTGGGATCGCGTCTCCGCCGCCGTGGCCGAGGCAGACGCCTTTGTTTCCCACCTGCACGTGGGTGCCGATGCGGATCATTACCTGGCCGTGAAAGTGACCGCGCAGACCGCGTGGCACAACCTGTTCGCCAACACCATGTTCATCCGCCCGGAAAAGTACAACCCGCGCACCAAGGAAGAGTGGCAGATCCTGCACGCCCCGCAGTTCCAGTGCGAGCCGGAGCGTGACGGCACCAATTCCGACGGCTGCGTGATCCTCAACTTTGCCCAGCGCAAGGTGCTGATCGCCGGCATGCGTTACGCCGGTGAAATGAAGAAAGCCATGTTCTCCGTGCAGAACTTCCTGCTGCCGGAAAAAGACGTGCTGCCCATGCACTGCTCCGCCAACGTGGGCGAAGACGGCGACGTGGCCCTGTTCTTCGGCCTGTCCGGCACCGGTAAAACCAGCCTGTCCGCCGACCCGGCCCGGTATCTGATCGGTGACGATGAGCACGGCTGGGGCAAGGATGTAGTCTTCAACATCGAAGGGGGTTGCTACGCCAAGTGTATCGACCTGAGCCAGAAGAACGAGCCGGTTATCTGGGATGCCATCAAGTTCGGCGCGGTACTGGAAAACGTCATCATCAATGACGAAACCCGCACTGCCGACTAT
>JAKSCQ010000129.1 GCA_022360555.1 Pseudomonadales bacterium | reverse complement strand
TGGGCGTGGTGAAGAACGGCGACCGGGTATTGATCACCAAGGGCAATTACAACGACGCCCACGGCGGCACCAACACCCTCAAGATCGTGGAAGTGGGCGGCAACATACAGTAACCGCCCCTGCCCCTGTCGCTGCAAAGCGGCATGGGAAATAACATTCCTACACCATACGTCTACGCAAAAAGACGCTAAAAACGGTACGTGCGTTCTAGACTGAATTCTCAACTTCCCGGACACAGGAAGCATAACAATGAGAATCGGTCTGGTAGTGGACTCGGGGTGCGATCTGCCCAAGGATTTCATTGATGCCAACGACATTCTGGTGATGCCGGTCCCCATCCGCATCGGCAAGGAAATCTTCGTGGACGATCGGGACCCGCAACGGGCGCGGGACTTTTATGCTCGCCACGAAGTGGACAAGAACCACGATGCGGAAACCGCGCCTCCTTCCGTGGAACAGCTACGCTCGCTGTTTCTGGAAAAGGCAGTGGGCGAATTTGACTATGCCCTGGTGCAGACCGTGCCCAAGAGCCGCAGCCCGATTTTCGACAATGCCACCGAAGCGGCCCATGCCATTCTCGCCGACTATCGCAAATACCGCGAAGCCGCCGGTCGCGAGGGCCCATTCCGTATCCGCATCAGCGACAGCCAGACCCTGTTTGCCGGCCAGGGCGTGCTGGCCGCGGAAACCGTACGCCTGATCCGCAGCGACATGAAGGTCGGCGACATCCGCCAGCGCATCAGCGACCTGACCCCCAAAACCGTGGGGTACGCCGTGGTGCCTGATCTTTACTACGTCCACAAACGCGCACGCAAAAAGGGCGACAAGAGCGTGGGCCTGGTGGGCGCACTGATGGGCTCGGCCCTGGACATCAAACCCATCCTTTGTGCCCGCCAGGACCAGACCTTCCCGGTGGCCAAGGTGCGCGGTTTCGACCAGGCCGTGGAAAAGATGTTTGCCCATGCCTGTGGCTGCATCGAGCAGGGGCTGATCACGCCCATTGTCTGCGTCAGTTATGCCGGCGACCCGGAAGCCGCCTACCAACTACCAGGGTTCAGCCAACTCAAGGCCACCGCCGACAGGCACGACGTGGAACTGCTGGTCAGCCACATGGGGCTCACCGGCGGCGTCAATATCGGGCCCGGGGCCATCAGCGTGGGGCTGATCACCGACCAGATGGACTTTGTGTGAGCGGCTTCCGCTTGCCGGCCAATATTCTGAAACATTATTTCATCGGAAACCCCTGTTCCTCTCCGCAGAAAAACATACTATCGAGTATGGAAACATCTGCCTGCCACAAAAACCCTTAAAAAAACCGTGGCAGGCCGCAGTTTTGTGCGCATTCAGTTGCTTATAAAGCTGCCATAACAACAACCGGGAGAGCACAATGAAAATCGGTCTGGTGGTCGACTCAGCCTGCGACCTGCCCAAACACTATATTGATCAACATCAGATTCAGGTCTTGCCTATTTCCATCCGGATCGGCGACGTTCTCTACGCCGATGACCGCGATCCAGACACCCTGCGAACCTTCTACAGGGAAAAGCGACTGGAAAAGGACCAGGATGCGGAATCCGTCCCGTTAAATGAAACCGAATTCCGTGATCTGTTCCTGGACCGGGTGGTACGGGATTTCGACTACGCCCTGGTCCAGACCCTGCCATCGGTCAAGAGCCCCATGTTCGATAACGCCACCCGGGCGTCCCACGCCATCCTGCGCGACTACAAGTCAGTGCGGGCCAAGGCCGGCGTGGAAGGCCCCTTCGCCCTGCGCGTGGCCGACAGCCAGACCCTGTTCTGCGGTCAGGGCGCCCTGGCCGCCGCCACCATGAACATGATCAACCAGGGCATGCGGGTCAGCGATATCCGTAACCGGATCTTCGACCTCACCCCCCACGCCACCGGCTACTCGGTGGTCGCCGACCTGTTCTACCTGCAGAAACGGGCCAGGAAGAAAGGCGGCAAGAGCGTTAGCTGGCTGGGCGCCAAACTGGGCAGTGCCCTGGATATCAAGCCGATCCTCTGCGCCCGGGCCGGTGACACCTATACCGTCACCAAGGTGCGCGGCTACCACAACGCCATCGAACGCATGTTCGAACACACTGGCCACTGCATCCGCCAGGGGCTGCTGGAGCCGGTAGTCTGCGTCAGCTATGCCGGCGATGAGGAGGTGATCCGCACCCTGCCCGGCTTCACCGAACTGCAAGCCTGTGCCCGTGAACACGGTGTGGAGCTGATGATCACCGCCATGAGCCTCTCCGGCGGGGTCAACCTTGGCCCGGGTGCGGTCAATGTGGGCTTCATCAGCGACCAGGACGACCTCCAGTAAAACCACGCCGCCGGGCGCTTTCCTGAGCGCCCGGCAACCACGGCTTTTCGGCAACACCCATCCTCCTTCATTGCTGGCATAGTACGGCGGCCATTGCAGGCTGCTGCCATCAGCCTGTACCCCAGGCAGCCGGCCCCTTGCTTCCGGCTGCCTTGTCAGAGGAGGAACCATGTCTGATTCCATCAGTACCCTGAAAAACAAGGGGCTGCCGGCGGAGGCGCTGGCCTTTATCGAGTCCCTGCCCGCCGACCAGGCCAGCAAGCTGGCCGAGACGGTACTTGCCGCGCTGGAAACCAAGGACACCCGCGTGGAAAAAGCCATGAACAACGCCCTCAACGTGGTACCCGGGCCCTTCCGCCGCCCGGTGAAGAAGATGCTGTTCGGATAAGGTTGCCGGGAGAGAAACCATGCATATCGAAACACAGGCAGAACTGCTCAAACTCAGCCGCCTGCTGGAAGCCGAAGAAAGCGACCTGGCGTTTCTGGACGGCCAGAACCTGGACCAGCTCGCCGCCTTCCGCAGCGCCGTGTCCGGCTTCTTCTACGAACAGCACCAGGACAGCTACCAGCGGCTGGCCGGCATCAGCAAACTGGTGCCCACCGGCGCCAGCGCCAAACTGGCTACCACCGTGCTCGGCTCCGTGCTGGCCGCCGGCATTGCCTCCGAGCTGCCCGCCGAACGGGCCATCAAACTGGCCGACAAACTGCCGGACGATTTTCTGGCCAAGCTGTGTATCCACCTGGAGCCCAGCCACTCCCGGGACCTGCTGGCCGCCATGCCCGACCAGGTAGTGGCGCGGGTGGCGAAAACGCTACTGGCCATGGGCGAGCACATTACCCTGGCCCGCTTTGTGGCGGTGATCCAGCCGTCCGCCCTGAAAGCCGTTACCGCCACCGTGGCCGACGGCGAAGCCATGGTGAAGATTGCCCTTTACCTGGAAGACAAGACCAAGCTGGACACCCTGCTGGGCCTGCTTAGCGAAGACCAACAACGCGCCACCCTGAAAGCTGCCACCGACCGCGAACTGTGGCCGGCGGTACTGTCCCTGAACGGGCACCTGAACACCGAACTACGGGGCCGCATGGGCAACCTGGTGGCGGAACAGGGCGAGGCCGTGCTCAGCCACATCATTGAAGTGGCCAGTGAGCAGCGCCTGTGGACCAACCTGCTGCAGGCAGTGAACGCCATGGACAACCAGCACCAACAGATGGTGGTGAACCTGGCGAAACTGCGCGAAGCGGACATCATGGACAGCCTGATCGGCACCGTGGCCGAGGAAAACAGTTGGGACGAGTTGCTCACCCTGCTGCCGCTGCTGGACCAGGCCCACCTGAGCCCGGCGGTGGATGTGCTCACCGAGCGCCGCCCGGATTCCCTGGACCAGGCCCTGAGCCAGGCCCACGACAGCCACCTGCTGGGCCTGTTCGGTCACCTGCCGGACGACGAGCTGCCCCGCGTGGCCAGGGTGGTGAAAGACAAGGCGGCGGCAAGCTGGCAGGCCTTTGTCGAGCGCAATGGCGATGCCCACGAGATCGCGGCGCTGAAAGCGCAACTGGCGTGAACCATCGCGACCGAACGGCCGCTCCCACACCTGTTTTCACGGGAGCGGTCGTTCGACCGCGATCCGGCTTACTCCGCCCCTTCCGGGTAGCGTGGCAAACCATCATCCACAGACCACCAGTTACAGGCCGAGTCCGTATAGATATGGAACGCCGGTCGGGTAACCAGCGGCTCATTGAGTAAACCTGCGCGAATCCTTACCACTTCCGGCTTGCTTTCCAGCCGGCTGAACAGCGGCGAGCCGCACTCACCACAGAACACCCTCTGCTTGCCCGGCGAAGACGCATAGCCCTTCATCAGCTCGTTGCCACGCACCCAGCGCAGCGTGTCCGTATTCACCGGGATATTGGTCACCAACGCCGTGCCCTGCGCCTTGCGGCACTGCTGGCAATGACACACCTGAATCGGCGCCAGCTCACCATCGATTTCAAACGCCACACCGCCGCAAAGGCAACTTCCTGTGTACATACTCTCTCCTGTTTTCGTGCAGTGCCTCGCTGACAACGCGATCAACCTGAGTATCGAGTTGCGAGAAGCGAGTTTCGAAATTCAAAATCCGAAAACCGCATTGCTGTAAGGTTTTCGCTCCTCGCAACTCGGTACTCGCAACGGCTTTGCCACCAGCGACGTTCCTGCAAAAGACGGTTTCCGCACCTTATCAACGCGCCATATTCTCCACCAGAAAATCCACAAACTGGCGCACCTTGGGGGACAGGTGACGGTGACGCGGGTAAACCACCCACACCGCCGTGTGGGTGCAGGCATACTGGTCCAGCACCGACACCAGGCGACCGCTTTCCAGGTCCTCCTCCACGTAATAGTCCGGTAATTGCACCAGCCCCACCCCCTTGCGGGCGGCGTCCAGCAGGGCCATGCCGGAATTGCCCTTCCAGTTGCCGCTGACTTTCCAATGCCGGTGCTGGCCATTCACATCCACTGCCCAGTGTTCCGCCGAGCCCAGCAGACAGTTGTGTCCGCTCAACTCACTCAGGGTATGGGGCCGGGCGTGACGCTGGAAATAATCGGCGGAGCCGACGATGTATTCCCGGCGCGGACAGAGTTTGCGGGCAATCAGTGACGAATCCGGCAGGGCGCCGGTACGAATGGCCACGTCAAAGCCCTCGTCGATGATATCCACTCGCCGGTTGGTGAAATCCAGATTGACGGACAACTGCGGATGGCGGGCCAGGAAATCGTTCACCAGCGGCGCGATGTAGCGGTCACCAAAGGTGGTGGCACAGGTCAGTTTCAGCACCCCGGTGGGTTGCTGCTGGTAATCGCTGATGGCCGCCAGGGCCTCCTGAAAACCATCGAACAACTGGCCGCAGTGTTCGAAGTAGACAGCCCCGGCATCGGTGAGTTTGAGCCGCCGGGTCGTGCGGTAGAGCAACTGGGTGCCAAGCTGGGTTTCCAGCCGGGCCACCAGCCGGCTCACATGGGAGCTGGACACCCCCAGATGGCGGGCGGCATCGGCGAAGGAACCCAGCCTCACCACTTCCACAAAGGCTTCTATCCGGTCCCAGTGCTGCATTGTTGCTCCTGAGCAATAATCTCTTGCCGAATTGTGCCTTATAGCCGGATTGATGTCTGCGTATAGTGAATGCCGTTAGCCTGAATATTTCATCAGACACCGCCCACCGGCGAGCGATAACCGTTGCCGCCTTGCTGGCAAGGCGAGAGGTTTCTCCGGTACCGCGAAACCTTCGCTTTGCGAGCAAAGCGCCAACGGGTTTCCGGCCAAAAAGTCACGTTCTGGTGGCATATTCCGGTGAGTTGTCTTTCACCCGATGGGCCAGGCGGCCAATCTCCGCCACCCTGCTGCTTTATTACTGGAGTCACCATGAAATCTCGCGCCGCCGTCGCCTGGGAAGCAGGCAAGCCGCTGGAAATCGAAGAAGTGGATGTGGCCGGCCCCAAGGCCGGCGAAGTGCTGGTGCGCATTGTCGCCACCGGCGTCTGCCATACCGATGCCTACACCCTGTCCGGCAAGGACCCGGAAGGCATCTTCCCCTCCATTTTTGGCCATGAAGGCGCCGGCGTGGTGGAGGAAGTGGGCGACGGCGTGACCAGCCTGAAGCCCGGCGACCATGTCATTCCGCTGTACACCGCCGAGTGCGGCAAGTGCAAATTCTGCCTCAGTGGCAAGACCAACCTGTGCCAGGCGGTGCGCGCCACCCAGGGCCAGGGGCTGATGCCGGACAGCACCAGCCGCTTCTCCCTGAACGGCAAGACCATTCACCATTACATGGGCACCAGCACCTTTTCCGAATACACCGTGGTACCGGAAATCTCCCTGGCCAAGGTGAGCAAGGAAGCGCCCATGGACAAGATCTGCCTGCTCGGCTGCGGGGTAACCACCGGAATCGGTGCCGTATTGAACACCGCCAAGGTGGAGCCCGGTTCCACCGTGGCGGTATTCGGCCTGGGGGGTATTGGCCTGTCGGTGATCCAGGGCGCGGTGATGGCGAAAGCGGAACGCATCATCGCCATCGACATCAACGACAGCAAGGAAACCCTGGCCCGCCAGTTCGGCGCCACGGATTTCATCAACCCGACAAAATACAGCGATCCGATTCAGGACGTGATCGTCGAGCTTACCGATGGTGGCGTGGATTATTCCTTCGAATGCATCGGCAATGTGAACGTGATGCGTTCGGCGCTGGAGTGCTGCCACAAGGGCTGGGGCGAATCCATCATCATCGGCGTGGCCGGGGCCGGCGAGGAAATTGCCACCCGCCCGTTCCAGCTGGTCACCGGCCGGGTCTGGAAAGGCTCGGCCTTCGGTGGCGTCAAAGGCCGCACCGAACTGCCCGGCTATGTGGAGCGTTACATGAAAGGCGAAATCAAGATTGATGAATTCGTCACCCACACCATGGGGCTGGACGAGATCAATACCGCCTTTGATTTGCTCCACGAAGGCAAGAGCATTCGTTCCGTCATTTTGTTCTAGAACGCTTACACGCAACACGCTGTCACGCTAACACGCCTGTAAGCGTGACAGCGTGAGGCGTGCCAGCGAGGGATTATTCATGTCCGATATCGAACTGGTTTCCGCCACCAAGTCCTTCGGTGGCTGGCTGAAACGCTACAAACATCGCAGTGCCGTGCTGAACTGTGAGATGATTTTTGCCATCTATCTGCCGCCGGCGGCAGAAGACAACAACGTGCCTCTGCTGTGGTGGCTATCCGGCCTGACCTGCACCGATGAAAACTTCATGCAGAAAGCCGGCGCCCAACGCACCGCCGCCGAGCTGGGGCTGGCCATTGTCTGCCCGGACACCAGCCCGCGCGGTACCGATCTGCCCGGTGAACACGACAGTTATGACTTCGGCTCCGGTGCCGGTTTCTATGTGAACGCCACCCAGGCACCCTGGAACCAGCATTACCGGATGTACGACTACGTCACCGATGAGCTGCCCGCCGTGGTGCAGGAACATTTTCCTCTCAATGGCCGGCAGGCCATCAGCGGTCATTCCATGGGCGGCCATGGCGCCCTGGTCTGCGCACTGAAAAACCCCGGGCACTATAGCTCGGTATCGGCCTTTGCGCCGATCAGCAATCCCAGCCAATGCCCCTGGGGGGAAAAGGCGTTGGCTGGCTATCTGGGAGAAAACCGGGAAAGCTGGAAGGCGTGGGATACCTGCGAGCTGATCCGCAGCCATGGCAGCCAGCTCGCCCTGATGGTGGATCAGGGGGATGCGGATAACTTCTATCAGGACGGCCAGCTAAGACCGGAAGCCCTGAGCGCCGCCTGCGAGGAGGCCGGCGTGCCGATCACCCTGCGCATGCAGGCCGGGTACGACCATTCCTATTTCTTTATTGCCAGCTTTATTGATGATCATCTGAAATATCATTTCCATCATCTGACCGCCTGACGACCGCACCATCGGGCAAACCGTATGCAGAGGCGCGCGACAACTGTCACGCGCCTCTTCTTGCTTACTGAGCCTGCAAAAACGCATCCAGCAACAAGGTGCTGTTGGCCTGCACGGCGGTGGTAATGGCCAGCCCCGGGTTCTCGATGCGGAACTTGGGGTTGTGATTCAGCGGCGGCAGTTCGCCCTTTTCCATGTAATTCTTCATCACATCCGGGGCACCACCTCCCACTTCCACAAACAGGGTCTGGGCATCCTCGATGCCCGCCACCAGCATGGGGAAGTCCTCGGAGCCCATCACCGGCGGAATGCCGGGCATGATGCGTTTCTTGCCCATGGCTGCCATCAAGGTCTCATTGGCCTGCCCGGCCAGGGTGGGGTCGTTGATCACCGGTTCCGCGTAACCGAGCATGGTGAACGTCGGCTTGCGCTCTTCCGGCACACCAGCGGCCTGGGCAATCCCCAGGGTTTCGCGCTGGATGGCATCCAGCAGGGTCTGGCGGGTGCCTTCCTTGTACCAGCGCAGGTTCACTTTCAGGGTGCCGGTTTCCGGAATCACGTTATGGGTTTCGCCGACCTGCATGGCGCCCACGGTCAGTACCGCCGGCTCCTGGGCCGGCACATTGCGGCTGACGATGCTCTGGTAGGCCAGTACCGTCCGGGCTCCCATCACCACCGGGTCGATAGTGCCTTCCGGTCGCGAACCGTGCCCGCCAATGCCGGTGAGGTGCACGTCCAGCTGGTCACTGCCCGCCATGCGTCGACCCGCCTTGACCGCCACGGTACCGGCAGGCCAGACCGGGTAGACGTGGGCAGAAATCAGCAGGGAAGGCTCCGGCACCTTGTCGTACAAACCGTCGTCCACCATGGCCTGGGCGCCGGCAATCAGTTCTTCCGCCGGCTGGCCGACCAGCACCAGGGTCCCGGACCAGCTATCGCGGGTTTCCATCATCACTTTGGCAATACCCAGCAACCAGGCGGTATGGGAATCATGGCCACAGGCGTGGGATACATAGCTGATGCTGCCATCATCCAGCTCCACCTGTTTGGTGCTGGCATAGTTCAGGCCGCTTTCTTCCTTCACCGGCAGGGCATCCATGTCGCTGCGGAACATGATTACCGGGCCGTCACCATTCTCCAGGACGGCGGCCACCCCGGTTTTGGCAATGCCGGTATGCACCTGATAGCCCAGCTTCTTCAGGCGCTTGGCCACCAGCTTGGAGGTGTCATGCAGGTCGAAGGCCAGTTCCGGGTTGGCGTGCAACTGGCGGAAGACTTTTTCCAGGTCCCCCTGCTGGGACGCGGCCAGCTCACTGACCGTCTTGCTCAGTTCAGGGGGAATGGCCGCCTGGGCCAAGCCGCACAGGGCCACACTGCCCGCCAGCACCGTCTGGCGCAGGGTCCGGATGAATGACATAAGCTCTCCCGTTATTTTTTAAAATTGAATTCCATTCAATCAATCACGGAGAG
>JAKSCQ010000269.1 GCA_022360555.1 Pseudomonadales bacterium | reverse complement strand
GATCGCGTTGACCGCGATCGAGCGGGGCGTGAGAAAGTCGTTCACGGCGGTCATAGAGATCCCTCAGGCAGTCCTTACTTGGAGTACAGCTCGACGATCAGGTTTTCGTTGATCTCGGCGGGCAGGTCGATACGCTCAGGCTTGGCCTTGAAAGTACCTTCCAGCTTCTTCTCGTCAACTTCAATCCACGGCACAAAGCCACGCTGTTGAGCCAGCTCCATGGCGTTCTTCACGCGCAGCTGGTTCTTGGACTTCTCGCGAACGTTGATCACGTCACCCGGCTTCACCTGATAGGAGGCCACATTGACGGACTGACCATTAACCAGGATAGCGCGGTGGCTCACCAGCTGGCGCGCTTCAGCGCGGGTTGAGCCGAAGCCCATGCGGTAAACCACGTTATCCAGACGACCTTCCAGCAGCTGCAGCAGCACTTCGCCAGTTGCACCCTTGGAAGACGCAGCTTTCTTGTAGTAGCTACGGAACTGCTTCTCCAGCACGCCATAGGTACGACGAACGTTCTGCTTTTCGCGCAGCTGCACACCGTAGTCGGACAGGCGACCCGGACGGCGACCGCCAGCGGCCTGACCCGGAGCCTGTTCGGCCTTGCACTTGGACTCCAGCGGACGAATGCCGCTCTTCAGGTACAGATCGGTGCCTTCACGACGGGAAAGCTTGCACTTGGGACCGATGTATCTTGCCATCTTGCTCTAACTCCCGTTACACGCGACGCTTTTTAGGCGGACGGCAACCGTTATGCGGAATCGGCGTAACGTCCTCAATATGGGTAATCTTGTAACCGCAGCCATTCAGGGCACGAATGGAAGATTCGCGACCCGGACCGGGGCCTTTCACCCGTACTTCCAGATTCTTCAGACCGTAGTCCTTGGCTGCATTGCCCGCGTTCTCGGCCGCCACCTGGGCAGCGAACGGGGTGCTTTTACGGGAACCACGGAAACCGGCACCACCGGAAGTCGCCCAAGACAGGGCATTGCCCTGACGGTCGGTAATGGTGATGATGGTGTTGTTGAAGGAAGCGTGCACGTGCGCGATACCGTCAGCAACTGTGCGCGTTACCTTCTTGCGACGTGCGCCACTGTCTTTCTTTGACTTAGCCATAATGCCTATCCAAATCCAGCCGCTGTTTCAGCTTACTTGCGAATCGGTTTACGCGGACCTTTACGGGTCCGAGCATTGGTCTTGGTACGCTGACCGCGAAGCGGCAAGCTGCGACGATGACGAATACCACGGTAGCAACCGAGGTCCATCAGACGCTTGATGTTCATGTTGATTTCCCGGCGCAGGTCACCTTCGGTAGAAACCTTGGCAATTTCGCCGCGAATGGCATCCAGCTGATCGCCACTCAAATCACGAACTTTTGCGGTCTCTTCCACACCGGCCGCCGCACAGATTTGCTGTGCACGGGTACGACCAATCCCGAAGATGTAGGTGAGAGAGATCACCGTGTGCTTATTTTCCGGGATGTTAACGCCTGCAATACGGGCCATCCGAATATCTCCGATTCACAAAACGGGTGCGCCAGGCTCTGAGGCGCCGAAAGGCGGCAGAGTCTAGCGCTACGCCGACTGAATTTCAACCAAACACTAAAAGAAGACGTTACCTTAACCCTGGCGCTGCTTGTGCCGGGGTTCGGCACTGCAGATCACCAT
>JAKSCQ010000267.1 GCA_022360555.1 Pseudomonadales bacterium | reverse complement strand
GATTCTTTCTGCACTGTTTAGAATGCTGCGGTGCCGAAAGACATCGATGTGCCGCCGTCAAGGGGTGTCATCCGGCTCATCGTCTTTTTTGGGGCTGGAGCTGAAGCTGTCAAAAAACTCTGGAACGGACAATACTTCACTCAGAATATCAACGAGCATAAAACTCCGCACCAATATGGCAAAGGTTGCCTTAGCGATCAACTTTTCGGATATACATGGTCAACTCAGGTTGGACTTGGATACCTTTATCCAAAATCAAATATCCGCAAAGCCCTTGAGTCTATCTGGAAATACAACTGGACTCCAGACGTTGCAAAACAAACCTGGATGTATCGCCCGGAAAGATACTATGCCACTCCTGGTCAGGCCGGATTATTCATTTGCACCTGGCCAATCAGCAAACACCCACAAGACTATGGCGTAAGATACAGAAACGAAGTGTGGACAGGAATTGAATATCAGGTTGCAACCAGCATGATCGCAGAAGGCATGCTCACTGAAGGCCTTTCAATTATCCGCGCAATTAACGACCGTTACGACGGAACCGAGCATAACCCGTGGAACGAAATTGAATGTGGCGATCACTATGCACGCGCAATGGCCGGTTGGGGTTGCCTTATTGCTCTTGGCGGTTTTGAATATGACGGCCCTGCCGGCATGATTGGAATGAATCCCAAAATTACTCCAGCAAAATTTGAAAGTTTCTTCACTGCCGCTGAAGGCTGGGGAACAATGAGCCAAAATCGCAATGCAAACTCACAGACAAACTGCTTCAATATCCGATACGGCAAACTCAAAGTTCAAACTTTGGCATTTACAGCTCCAGCCGGCAAAATAGTAAAATCAATTTCCATTACTGCAAATGGAAAACCTGTAGCATCTGAATTTACTCAAACCGGTAACCGCGTTACAGTAAAACTTTCTGCACCTGCTACTGTAGTAAAATCCAACCAGCTTAAAGCGCAACTCAACTGGTAATGCACAATAAGATATTCGCAAATATTATCTGATAATTTTTCAGCGATATTCGCTAAAAACTTTCTCTCTTTTCTTCTCCAGGCCGCATTCGTTGTAATGCGGCCACTCTTTTATGTTCATGTCCACTTAAGGCCTGCAAATGTATCAAAAATTGTAATTTCTATAACCCTGCAATAATCCTGTTTTCAATAGTAACCACGTAATCAAAACCCCTTTACTGACATGCCCACATGGTGGTTGCCGCAATACAAAGCAGTAAATTCAAGGTTTTCGCCTGTCACATTAATATAAT
>JAKSCQ010000262.1 GCA_022360555.1 Pseudomonadales bacterium | reverse complement strand
GATGCTGGTGGGGTTGCTTCTACAAACACAATACACGGCGTAACTGATACCCCTACAACGGATCCTGGGTGGACAACCTCATCAACCGTAGATATGAACGCACCGGACGGATACATAAAAGCTTCAGTGGGCACACAAGATGTTGTCATTCCATACTGGAACACTTAAAAGAAATATGTTAACTTGATAAAATAACTCTGAGGATTTTACCATGTCTGAATTTACTATTACTACCGAAAGTGTTCCAAAGTTTGAGGATACTACGGCTGTTACCACAAAACAGCCACTACTTGCTGGCCAAAATGTTAATGATGTTATTACATTAATACAGACCAACTCTTGGGAGCTTGGTTCTACTGGTGGCGCAATGAAAGAATTTAACGAAACAGAAATGCCAGTCACCCATAATGGTGAAGTTGAAATTACTATTCGCCTTCTTCCCGAGTCTCTAGCACCTGTAAGCCCTTAAGAACCTGAACTATACCCTTTACGTACGCTTCTGACTTCATTGGCATCTCGCCAAGCAGGTTAGTTATCTGTGATAGCTGCTCTTGTGTAATGATGTATTTAGTCATCACCCTTCCCCTTCTTAACAAGCCCATCTAAAGAATTCTCTGCCATCCCTATGTACACCACGCGAAGCAGACTTTCATCCGCAGCGTTTAACTCTGAATGCTCTGGGTGTTTCTTTTTAAAACGCTTAACACTTTCTTCTACAAAAAGGTCTATCAGTTCCTGCCTTATATTAGTAACCTTAGCATGCTTAACATTTTCTTTATGCCGCTTAAGTGCCTCAGTTGCTGTTATTGGCTCTTCACTCATGTTCACCTCTCACTTTATCATCTGGTGTAAATTTAGCCTTCTTCCCCTTCACAAGCGGAACGTACATAACATCTATGCGTTTTTGTGCAGCTAGCGCCTCTGCAAACACCATGGCGTATTCTCTGTCCCATGTCGTTACACAGGCCACATGTTTTCCGTACGGGGTCGGAGCGGGCGGGTCGCTATCTATAAACACGATATAGTTTACCTCATATTCCTTGTCTCTCACCTTCACGACCTCTACATAATCTTCAAAATTATTTGTATGTTTTCTATCCATTACTCTTCTCCTTTTCTTTTCGTTTTATGTTCGTATGTGTAATATATTGATACGCAGACTGAAGTTCGAACCTCTTCTGATCTAGCTCCTTTTCAGCTATCTCTAATGCGGCCTCAACGTGCTCTAGTCGTGCTTGTAATTTAGTTATTTGCTTGTCCTGCTTATCAAGTAGAAATAAACACCTCTCTTTGTCGTGAATTGGCACATCCGTTATATCTTCCGTTTCAACAACCGTGTCTGAATTCATGCAATAAATCATTACTCCACCTCCGGCATAAAGAATTGTTTGTTGTCTCGTTTGTCGTAGTCAGTTAGTACAAAACCTTCTTCTATTGGCGTGTCGGGAATAATGTTAGCTAGGCACCAGTGCGCGCCATCAAACACCACCTTTCTCATACCCTTTTGCGGATGGTACATTGTCGCTTCGTCACCAGCCACAGGCTCAAAGATGTGGTGGGAGCCTGAGTGTACCGTCATCTTGTCCGTTTGCGTCATTGTTGTTATATACATCGCGTCGTACATGATGGTTAAATAATCAAAGCCAATTATAGCTATTGCGTTATTACCTACCGGTGCGCCCCCTAGCTCTGTCGTAAACACAACACCAAACTCTCTGGCCATATACGCCGCTTTAAGCGGGTCTGTGTAATAATATTTAGTCATCACTCTACCTCCGGCACTGGCATCCAATGAGTCGGCATAAAATCCTCATCCTGCCACAAAATCCCATCTCCCATTGCTCCGCCATCTTCTTGTTGAAGAAGCCAAGCGAATATATAGCCTTCGCCAGTATCTTCATCCCCACCTTCCAGCAGGCCCCAATGCGCCAGATATGCTACATTCCAGTTTTCATGATACAGGAACACTAAAGTCCCATCCTTAGGCGCTGTTTCTATTGGTTGCCATTTAGTCATTCAATCTCTCCAGAACTTTGTTTGTTAGGTATACAAGAAAATAAAAAATAAAAATTAGGGGCCACATAAATGAAAAGGCCAGTGCGAAAAACATGTCTGAAGTGTCAAGGTCAATACCAGAAGAACGCTTTTTTGCTAGGCAAGTGCAGTTAACTACATACCCCAGAAGCAAATATAAGATTAATTCAGTCATCACTTACTCCAAATTTATCAAATATATCTCTTCGCATCTCTGCGGACATCTCACGGATAATAGCCACGCACGTAAGAAAAAGCGAAAAGGCCATATAGTAAATCCACCAATCAGGCGCTAATTGCATCACTTCACTCTTCTCCTATAAATCTCCGCGTTAGTGGGTTTCCGTCAACACCAATGGCGCGCCTGCAAAGGAGCTCAAGATATAACTCTCTCGCGTGCTTATGCATTTCCCAGCCAGGAAGGAGTGCAACCCGGGGGGGTCTCCATGCCAAGAATCTTCTCTCGTGAATCTAGGTATACAAAGCCATCCCTTGGTATATTATTCTCTCTTGCAAAATACCTCGCGTCTTCGTGGGCTCTAGCAACTATAACTATTTTATCCATCACTCTTCTCCTTTAAACGCTGCTTCTAGTGTCGCACTAAATACCACTTGCACATCCGCAGATATCTTTACCTTCCTCCATGTGTTTGTGGCATACTCGGCTGCACTAGCCACATAGTAACAAGGGGTGAAGTTAGCTGGGTTACATGGTTCATAGTCATAATCTTCCTCTGCGACGGACTCTGCTGCTTCTTCATAGTCGTATGCATCAACCCTGTGGATGGCAACATCCGCTTCGGTGCCATATTTCTTCACAAGCCTGTAATCAAACTCGTCAATAACGTAAAAACTATCACCCATGCTCACCTCTCGCTTTTGCTAGGATGTCTTCAGCCATTTTCTTTAGTTTTTCAGATGGGCCGCTGAAATGGTCATCGTGGCGTAAATCCCAGTTCCTTAGCATTCCCTGCAAAACCTCATAAAGCTCAGCAGAGTATTTATTTGCGCCGCCGTTTAAAAACTCCTGTCGCACTGCTCCGCCTTCTGTCAGTTGTTGTGGCTCAAATTGTTCTGCGCAATTTATACGCTCCCTAAACCCGTCTAATAAATCGTACAATTCCTTGACATCTTGTGCATCCCCCTTCACCTCAAGCCCATTAATTAACCCCTCAATTCTATCGGCCATAAAGAGTAAATCTCTTCCAAGATTATTATAAACAGAAAACCAACCATTGATCTCTGGGACGTTCAAGTCTTCGCCATCATCATATGACTCAAGAAGTGCGGTTAATCTCTTGGCGACAAATTCAGGAAAAGATAACTTGCTTTTTAGTTGACGCGCCATGTCATGAGCAAAGTGATTTACCACCGAGTCAAGATCATCCTCATACTGCTTCCTCATAAACTCATTAGCCTCTTCGACCAAAGCTTCTGCCTCTTTTTTTCCACAATGCGGACTTACTATTTTATATTTCATCACTTATTCCTATTGCTTGTTAGCTTACGCGTTTTAAAGAAGTCTTTGTGTTGCGGGTATTGCTTGGCAAACATCCTAGCATAACCTGCTGTGTAGTTGTTGTTTACCTTGAGCACCTCATCGGAACATATGGCTGTATGAAAGCGTATGCGCTCCATGACACCCTTGGCACCATAATGCTTTCTTCCTGCCGCTATAAGCTCAAAAGTATACCTAAGAAACAATGCATAAATATGTGGGTTAGCATTGTGATAGTCCTCGAATGTGCGGTCTTTTTTGATTTCCACACCCTCTTCAATCATTGCATACATTGCACTTACTCCGCTTAAGACATTAAGATGATGACCCATAAGGCCACGTTAACTAGTAGACATATTCCTATCGTCAGGTGGCCACTTTTAAGCCTATCTCTCAGCTCATTGACCGCTGATTTAGCCGATTCAGCCCTTAACAACTCCTCCTTCAGCCTTGTGTTTAGAAACATACAATCATACTCCAGGGAGTGTGTATACTGCTTGGTAAATTCAAAGGTCTCCTTCAGTTGGCTACGCCTTGTGTAAACAGCATTTACCGTTCTACCTAATGATTTAGCCTGCTCTGCTACTGGCGTTTTTGTTGGGCCCACTTCCCATTGGTATAGGCGTTTATCTTCTTCGTATGTCCATGGTTTGGCCATTTTTGTTACTCCTTTTTGGTTGGTTGGGCGGCGTTTTGCGAGACAGGTTGCGAGCTGCCGCCCCTTGCACTAGGGTTAGTGAAGCTTGCTATGCCTGCGCATTGATTCGATATGCGCTTCTTGGGCATGGTAATCTTTTAACTCTTCATCGAATACGCTGTTGTAATAGTCAATAAGGGCGTTAGCTTCTTTAACGGTAAGCTCTACGCCATCCATACTGATATTGGTCTTCCAATCCACCAACGTGCGGAACTCATCATAGTCAAACATAGCCTGTATAACTTGCTGCTCCACATCCTTGTATGACTTACCGGTAAATTCCCAGCTATCAAATGGATCGTTACTATAAAAAGAAATGGTTTTCATTGTACTAACTCCTACTTGGTTATGTGTGTATATTAGCTATACGTGTATCACGTGTCAACACGTTTATTGATATCAGATGGAATATTTTTGGATATTTTGATTTTGTCGCCGTTAAAAGCAATGTGGGCGCGGAATTGCATCTTACTTTCTTTGTCGACTGCTATCTGGGCAAGAACCTCACCCGACTTTCTGTCTTCAATGTTTATGGTTTCTCCGTAGCGCTTAACTATCTGTAGGGGCATTAGCTCTTTTCCTCGGGCTCTGGTATGTCTAGTTTGTGGTTCATTAAGGCATAGGCGCGTATATGTTCGATATAATCAGTCATGCGCGCTGTATTCATGCCTGTCGTTGTGTGGCCGCCATTAAACATTGTCTTGCATAACTCATGCACAAAGCCTTGTGTCATTTCAGCCTTCGTTGCATTCAGGACATCACGTATAAAATCACCTGGGTTTTCCTGGTAGTGCTGCGCAAGCATCGGATATACCAAACCCCACAGATATGCATTCTGCTCTGGCGTTCGTTTCTTTTCTGCTCGCTGTATTGATACGTGCACCCGTAGCCCCTCAGCTTTCTTTAGGTCAGCTTCTAGTGAGGGGTTGACAAGTACGCCGTTTTGTATAATGCAGCCGTATGTTTTCATGGCTTAAAAAGGAACCGGGTCAAGTGGCTCTGGCGGTGTCGATTGTGAAGTAGGTGGTGGTGTAAGGCCGCCCTCTTTCTTCTCATCCTCTGCCAAGAAAACCCAGTAGTCTGGCGACTTTTCGTTTTGCTTCTTATTGTTAGGAAGTACAATAAGCTTTGCGTACTGCCCTAGTTTACCCGTTGCAAATGGCTTTCCTTGTGAGTTCCATAAGGCCCCTATTTTAATCATTTGTATTTCCTTCCGTAAATTGTTTCTTGAATTCATTAAAAGAATCCTCGCTTATTTCAATATTCTTTCCGTCGATGGTGATTGTTTTTGTTGCTTTCTTGAATGGATTGAACCCAAACACCTCTTCAAACACATCTGGATCAAAGTTAGGCAAGCGTTTTGTTAGCTCCCTATCCCCATCACTTGCCTTTTCCCAGGCATCAACATAGGCATGCTTTAGGCTGCTATAGCACTTCAGATAGCCTCCAGTTGTGATGTATGATGGATATGCTTCCTTTTCTTTGCTGGACATATCTTTTGCATCAATCCATTCCGTCAAATCAACATACATCCATCTTGGTTTTTTAGCATTTTCCCAATCCGATATTTTGGCCGGTTTATTAAAGATAAGGCAATCCTCTGGCGTGACACTATTGCAGTAACCCGTATTCCTGTCACCCGTATTCCAGTTACCCGTGTTCCTGTAACCCGCATTCCTGTCACCAGTGTTCCAGTTACCAGTGTTCCAGTTACCCGTGTTCCTGTAACCCGCGTTCCCGCCACCCGTGTTCCCGTCACCAGTGTTCCAGTTACCAGTGTTCCAGTCACCCGCATTCCTGTCACCAGTGTTCCAGTTACCCGTGTTAGATTTTTTATCCATTAACTGTGCTCCTTTAGTTGCTTGTTGATTTCTTCGTAACAATCTTCAAGCTTTTTGTATAAATCCGGCCTGTTCTTTGCCATACGCTTTCGTGGTCGTTCATACTTATCCCACCAAGCTTCCGCTTCTTCCAAAGATGCCATATCAGACAGCTCTTGCTTTGCTTGGCTTAGCCACTGATCTTGCAAATCTTGCACCTCATCGTAACTCATTACGTTTTGGCTAGTTACATGCGCTTGCTCCTTATCATACAAGGCCAAACCAAACGGATCGCCAAAGTTCTTCAGCGCACGCTTTAGCGCATCAGACTCAGCCTCCTTCAGTGCAAGCTCATATGTATCTTGTGGGGAGCTGGCTATGCCGTTGCCATAACCAGATCCCTCGCGAGACACGCCACCAGCCCGAACTTCAACGGTCGCGAGATAGGCGGTGACAAATTTCTTATTCCCCTTACGGTCTTGATACTCATAAGGTGGGTGTATTGCCTCTAGCTTTTTCGTTACACAAGACCAGCCATCAAAGCCAAATATGCGGTTTGCCTCCCTTATGGCATGATGCGTCTCAATGTAACTTAATTGCTTTCCAAAGCTGCCTTCACGCTGTTTAATATGTTTTTGCTCTAGCGGCTGATTCAGGTTATAAATAACGTCTTCGGTAAAATCGTAGTCACTCATATTAATTCACCGCATGTAAAATCATTGGAACTAGTAGCCCGGTAGTGATGAACAAGAATATCCACTGTACTGCCGGTTCCTTTGTTTCTTGTATTGTCTTTTTTCTTTCTACTCGTGGTAGGTACGTTACGCCGTTTAACATTGTTATTACTCCTATATGGTGGTTTGACTGGCTGTATCTTCATTAGAGCTTGCAATATGTGAATATTAAGCCCGTTGCCGTAGCAATGATTATAACGAATATAGCAACCGCTAAGGCTATAAAAAACCATTCTAGTGTTGATATTTCTATTTTCTCTAATGGATTGTTGTCGTTCATGGCTATGTACTCACTTTAAGTTGCTGTAAATCCAATCAAGGTAAATGACCTCTGCGTCCTTACCTAAAAGCCTTCCAATATCAGACGGGGTTACACCCTCAAAATCTAATAACTCGAACTCCCCATGGTCAAATAGGTCTAATATGACCTGCGTAGACAATGTGTGTCGCTTAAGTGCCGTATTGTACATCGTTGTTACTCCTACTTGGTTGATGTCAATTTCGTATTGACAATTAGGAGAATACCCGTTACGTTAATACCTGTCAACACAAAAAACACAAAAAGGGAAATATTATGGGACGACCACCATCAGGAAGAAAACACTTTAACTTTCGCTTAGATAGCGATCTGCATGAGGTATTGGATTATATTTCTAGGTGCGGTCTTAATAAGACTGACGTGGCTCGCGCGGCGCTTGCATATTATTTATTCGGCTCATCTGGGCAGGGTGTAAACGGCGAGGTTGATGTGCTATTATTGCGTGAGAATGTAAAGCAGCTACTTCGCAATAGGGGGCAAAGTGTCTAGCAGGGCTACTCCCGAAGATAGGTTATGTGCGGCGTGTATGGGGTGGGTAGATTTTGCTGTCTTCCACAATATGGTTGCACAGCCATTTATCATCAATCATGTGGCAAATGAGAGTGCAAGCAAGATGCAAAACATCCGTAACAAAAGAATCGGCGTTATGAAGGGTGCGTTTGATTATGCCGTTAAATGGAAGGGTGGTTATGGTGAGATGGAAGCTAAATTGGAAAAGGGTATATTTGGCTCTACTCGCAAGACATATCTTAGTCCTGAGCAGAAGAAGTACAAGAGGCGGCTTGACGAGATGGATATACCCAGCTGCGTCTTCAGAACTGAAGAAGAGTTTCTGGGTACTTTGCTTGAGTGGGGATTATTAAAGCCTGAGATTAAACAACTACTAGAGAGGAATGATATCTATGTCTAATGTTATTAAATTTCCTGTACCGCCAAGGATTGTGGAGCCAACAGAAGATGAGCTGGATGCTGAGATACGCAAAGACATTGATGGCATTGTGGATACTATGCATGGCTTTTTATCCAGTCAGTTTGAGCTAACTATGCGCCAGCGTAGATTTCTTCGCAGGTACCTTCAGGTGAGTTTGGAAGATTATGAGCCTTCTATTCAGGGCTTTTTGTATGAATGCTTATACGACAATGGTGATTTGGAGCGACCAGAATGAGTGAATGCAGTTCATGTAAATATTTCGTTGAGGAGGCTCTTGCTTGTGCCCGTTACCCTTCTTGGGTTGAGGGTTTAACAGCTGACCACTTCTGCGGAGAGTATAAATCGGCAAAGGCTGCGGCAACTAGTGCTGCTAGAGCTAAGCCTGGCAAGAGGCTTGTTGAATGGATGTCAGCAGAACATGACCTTCAGGAAGGTGATGATCCGACGAACTGCATGCCAGAACCTTGTGCAAACATATCTGCTGATTGGGCGCAGTGGGACTTATTTGTAGAATACTTTACAAGCCCTGATGCTAAAAACCCCGTAAAGAAAGACTGGCCAGGAGCATGGCGCAACTGGATAAGAAGGAGTATGGAAAGATGATGTTCATCAAGAACTTTCTTAAAAGGCGAAAATTTAAGGTGGTTAAGGTTGAGCAGATAAAGTGGTACGAAGGCAGCCACGACAATAAAACGCATACTGTTACCTTGGTCTTCTTGGAAAATGGGTATGGAAAAAGGAGGGTGGATGTGCATAACACCCTCCCATTTCTTTACAAACACAAGGATCACAAATATTGGCATAATTATGTTATTCCCTGGTTGGTGGGTGTAGGTAGTGTGTCGAAAAAAAATAACGTCGTAAAATTAAGGAGTGTAAAGGGATGACAATGCTTAAGCGATATGAAAGAAGTGGTGAGCAGCAAGTAAACTACCACTTGTTAGAATCACAAGTTAAAGAACTAGAAAAGATGGATGAAGATATCCATAAAGAGGCAGAAGCGGGCCTTAGAGACTTCTTTGCGTCAACAGGCTATACCCGTACCTCGGAAATGGAAGCGTGCGTTAGAAGCGTCTTAAAATACCAGATAGGGGTACTCTATAACCAGCGTAATAAATACTTTACGCCGTTTTATGATGCATCATCATTGCCGGTACCCTATCAGTTCGATAGTGTGGGCAAGTATTTATATTTTATTCGCAATAAGGTGTTAGAGACTGGGCAGCCGAAGGTATATCTGGGTGAGAAGCACCGTGAGTACGTTCAGGAGCATTACCAGTAGATAGGTTTAATTTATCACCTGCATTGTTTTGCCGTTGTCGTCGCAGACATATGCTGTTGTGTCACCAATGGTGATGAAATGCCAGATTGGGTCTTGTGTGCCCTTGAATGAGATTGCAGTTACGTTAGTACCTTCACTCTTGCTTATCAGTGCTTCGCACCCAAAGTCCCAGATAACGCAATTAACACATACTTCGCCGTAAGCCATGGGGAAGTTTGCGTACTTCCATTCCATTAATTCTTCTGGGTTGTTGATTTCTGTGCGGTTTGCGCTGAATTTTAACGCTGTTACATTCTCGAATATATGCCAATTTCCTGATACAAGGTCTGTGCTTGTGTCTTTTGCTGGCTCATAGATTTTAATAAACATATGTGTCTCCTAAGTGTGTGTGTTTGTGTGTAGGAGTATCGTTGCACGCAGCTAAATAAAAAACAACCCCAATTTAATTAAAAAAAGGGGTTGCTTCATGTACATTAAAAAGGTAATCTTTTTTTGCCCAAAAGATTAATCTGAATATACCATTTCTGGTTAATTTTCCAAGCACAAAATACGCATTAGCGAAAAAACACTGAGACGCCCTGTGTGGGATAATATATTCAATGCTGTATATGTGTTGTATATATTTAAAGCACGAAAAGCGCTGGGACTAAGACCGGCAGGTGAATAAGGGGAGTTAGTTAGGTGGCCAGCATGGGGGTATCCATGCATAAAGTCTATGGACGATGGCGTTGTTAACTGGCAAACACTGTGGTAACCAGCCCACGTTAAGGCCAGCCACATAAGTTGAAATATACTTAGGCGCGATAGTGGGTAAGGGCCTTAATGTCTGCTGTGAATCCCACCCACCTAACTAACTCTCTTTAGCAAAGGGAGTAAGTGCTAGCATAAGAAACTATGACTAGCAGGCACGTATCATTTGATAACCTAGATGATATATGCCCCCGACTTTGAACTGTAGGCGCTGGAGTAGCGGAAGTCAGCCAGCAAAAGTATTAAGTTACAGCAAGCTTACAAGGTTATAATATTCATTCCCAGCGAGAAGGAGAAATACGTCTTTTTCTTGCGGGGGGTTAAAAATATATAAAACTTCTCCACTATCCCTCTTTACTACCTATATTATTCCCTCAAGCCAAAGAAGGTCGAGCAAGCCCTGCCCCTCAAAAGGCAAAGGGCGCAGGCTCGATTCCTTCGCATGGCGCTATTTAATGTATCGACCATACATTAAGTGTTGATATGTGTTGACGTTATTGTTATAATAATAGGTGTTTCCAGGTTGGGAACTTGAGGTATTATGGATTTGAATAAGTGTCATATAGCTTTAGCGGGCTATGTTTTGGACGCCCTGTGGTAGTGGGGTGGCACTTAATAAGCTGCCAGTGAATTTTGTGAATTCTCGTGGGGTTGGTTGATGGGTTTGCTAACCCCATGGGATACGTAAGGAATAATTATGAAGCGAACACCTAATCACTTTTCGTGCAAAAGGGGTAAAAGGGTCTACATAAAGCTTTCATGCGGAAAGGTTATTGTAGACAAGTTTGTTGAGAAGCTATCGAGGGCTATGGTTTTAAGGGAAGCTGGCAGAGTTGCCTACAAAGATATAGCTGTGTTTAAGATACATAAGGAGTAAAATGAAATGAAAATAGTTTTAATGATTTTGGTGATAGTTGTATCTATGCCAGCACATGCCCAGAACTATAACCGTTATGATTATAATTCAGGTGGTAACTATGATAGGTATACTAACAGCCCGGTATATGGTGGTGATAGATATACGCAGGAAGATGAGCGTCGTGATAGATACGAGCGGCAAATCCAGCAACGTCCTGATAGAATAGATAATGGATATGGAACATTGTACAATAATGATAAGTTTCGCTTAGGGTATTAAGCTTATGAAGGATATTCGCAACTGGATCAAGGAGAATACCTTTGATGTAGTCTCTGGCGACCGTGGGTATATACTGAAAAGCCTTAATGGGACAGTCTTTAAAACCTACGATGGAAAAAGGTGGCATAGTGTAATTTACAATCAGGCTGACAAGGCGGCACTGGAAGCCGATAGATTGCACAAGAATAGAGATGCCGTACTAAGAACCAAGCTACTTGATAGTGTGGAATAAATATCTTGCCTTACATCCCTTGTATTGCTTTTCTCGTAAGGCTTCAGAAGACCTCAATATATTAGTTTATGTTGGGGTTTTCTTTTTGGCTGTACCCATAAGTGTTATAATGTTATTCTTTAGCCCGGTAATGTTAATCTGGGTGAAGGAAATGTCTGAAAAACTAACGAAAGCTGAAGCAGATAGAAAGTATGCTGATGGGACTAAGTACAAAGACAGTGAGGGAAAGACTCACAGAAGGGTTTCTTCCCCTGGAACCAAGCGCGGAAATGCGTATTGCGCAAGGTCAAGCGGTCAAAAGCGAACTGCTAAAGTCAAAGCCAGGCGAAGAGCTTGGGGATGCCAGGGTAAAAGGAGTGTGAAGAAATGAGCTTATATAAAAACATTCACGCCAAGAGAAAAAGAATTGCTGGTGGATCCGGTGAAAAGATGAGAAAGAAGGGTGATAAAGGCGCTCCAACAGATAAGGCTTTTGCTAAAGCTAAGCGTACCGCAAAGAAAAGGTAGTTGGATTATCTAGGGTTTTCTTTTGGGATAATTCCTGTATAATACACACCACATATGCTAAGATAATTATAATAATAACACCACATATGGAGTATATGTATGCCAGCCGGTAGACCATCCGTTATGACTGAAGAGGTCATCTCTAAATTAGAAGAAGCTTATTCACATGGTTGCACAGACTCAGAAGCCTGTTTATACGCGGGTATCAGCTTGGCTCCTTTCTATAAGTGGCAAGAGAAGAATCCTAAATTTAAAGAGCGAAAGCAGCAACTTAAGGATCAGCCTAAGTTACACGCCCGTTTGAACCTATCAAAAGACATCCAAAATGCACGTGATATTGAGTCATCTAAGTGGTTCTTGGAGCGTAAGGCAAAGGATGAGTTCAGTAAGGGTCAACAGCTAGTAGATTCTGATGGTGAGCCAATAACTTCAATCAAGATAGAGCTAGCAGGAATTGGGCAAGGAACTAAAGATACAGATTCCTGAGAAGCTAGGTGCGGTCTTTTCAGAAAAAGCAACATATAGGGTAGCATACGGAGGTCGCGCCTCTGGTAAGTCATGGACATTTGCCCAGATGCTTGTCGTAGAGGCTATTAAGAGTAAGAAACTTATCCTATGTGCTCGTGAGCTACAGAAATCTATACGTGATTCTAGTCATAGGTTGATAGCAGATACTATTGAGAGGCTGGGCTTACAGAGTCAATTCAGTGTGGGTGAGAGCTTTATACGACACAAGAATGGCACAGAGTTTATCTTCAAGGGTCTTAGGTTCAACGCTGACGAGATTAAGTCTACTGAGGGCATTGACATCGTATGGATTGAGGAGGCCCACCGCATTACCAAGAAATCATTACAGCTATTACTACCAACCATCCGTAAGGAAGGTAGCGAGATATGGATTACTTTTAACCCTGACGATGAAGATGACGAAGTATATCAGCGCTTTGTGATTAATGAACCTCCTGAAAACTCACGCGTTGCTGAGATAAACTATCACGATAATCCGTGGTTCAGCAATGAATCGGACGAACAGCGCAAGTATGACCAGGTAAACAACCCTGATGAGTACGAGCATATATGGGAAGGTAAGATACGTAAGGCCGGTGAGGGTAGCTACTTTGCAAGGGCGCTAGCAGATCTAAGGGAAGGGGGTAATATCACCGAGATACCTTACAACAGTGAGTTCCTGGTAGATACATACTGGGACATTGGTATGTCAGACTATACGACTATCTGGTTTGTGCAGAAGATAGGCTACAGGTATCACCTGATAGATTACGTGCAAGCTAATGGGGAAGAGCTTCAGTACTACGCCAATGAGATACGAGGAAGGAAGTATAATTACAGAACACACCACCTCCCACATGATGCTGGGCACTTACGTCTAGGCATGGGGGGCAGAACTGTACTAGAGCAGCTACAAGCACTACTTCCTGATAGCCACGAGCTAGATAAGCTTCCACCATCACGGGATATTAACAGCGATATTATGGCGGTAAGGGCATTCATTAAGCGATGTGCCTTTGACAAAGAGAAGTGCCATGACGGGCTGAAGCACCTGAAGAGATACCGTAAGCGCTGGAATGAGCAAAAGAACAAGTTCGAGGACAAGCCTTATCATGACGAGCATAGCCACGCGGCTGATGCATTTAGGTACTTTGCCATCCACTGCGCAGAAGATAGGGATATGGCTTACGAGTTTGATTATGACGATTTGGGTAACACTGACATAAGAGTAGAGGTAGTAAACAATGACTTCACCATCGACGATTACATATAAGCTGGTAACATACGAAGAGCAGGGGGATGCGCTAATAGATGTCGTGGGTGACATGATGTGTAAGCTCATGGATGAATTGGGCGAAGAGTGGGTAGAGGCAGATATGCGCTCTACTGTAGAGATGAGTATTAAGCACTCTCCAATGGAAATATACTGTGCGTTTAATGGGCAGGGCAGGTGCATAGGTGGCCTGGGATTGTATATTATTCCTGAGCTATGGAACTACGGAACACTTACTGCCAATGAGGCTTACTGGTATGTTGATCCCAGATATAGGGGTAAGGTTGGTGGCGGCCTACTAGATTTTGTTGAAAAAAACACAAAAGCTGATAAGATAGTGTTCGGAATATCAAAGCCGGCACTTGCGAAATATCTTGGTAGGCTTGGTTATGAGCATCAAAAAGTCTTATTGGAGAAATGGCTATGACTGCAATTCAAGTAACTGGTGATGGGCAAAGCCTATCTGCAACGGGCACAAGTAGTCGAGTTGCCCTAAACGCAAGAACTGACTCACCTGACGATTCAAGATTTTACGCAATAGATACAAACACTGCCGCTGCTGGTGCATTTGCCTATATTAAGTTTGGCGACAGCACAGTCGAGGCTTCGGCAACAGATAGTCTACCTGTTAAAGGTGGGGCTAACCCTGTTATTATCCGTGCATCTGTTGGGGATACGCACCTTGCTGCTGTATCGAGTGCAGGTGCGGTTCAAGTAAAAATCATCCCTATAATCACAGTGAGGTAGATATGTGCGGAGGCGGAGGCGGAATAATAGGAAGCCTATTAAGTACTGTAACTGGTGGCCTGGTTGGCCCAGATCCTGAGAAGAAGGCACGCAGAGCTGCCGCTGCATCAGAGGCTGCGAGAGAAGCTGAGCGTAAAGCTGCTGAGCAAGAGCTTGAAAGAGAGCGTAAGCGTAAGACAGCACAGCGCAGACCTGTAGACGTAACAGTTGCTCCACTTGGTGAGCAAAATGGGGGTCAGTTAGGTGGCTAATGTCGATAAGATTTTTGAGCTATATGACCGCATAGAGGGTGAGAAGACGACAATCATAGCGCTATGGCGTGAGATTGGCGAGTTCATGTATCCTGGTCAGCAAGACTTCTATCGCTACTTTGCGTCACGTGCAAACGAGAATCGTCGCAGGAGACCTATCTTTGATCCAACTGGTGAGTATTCACTAGGTACATTTGCTAGCTCAACTATCGGACTTGTTGCCAACCAAGCTACTAAATTCATTTCATTCCAGCCTACCAATGTAGAGCTTTTAGAAGACCGTGAGGTGCAGCTCTTTATGGATGAGGCGCAGCGTAAAGTGCTTGCTGTATTCAACAATCCACGCACACGCTTCTATACCAACTTATATACTGTTGCTAAGCTAACCGGTGCATTTGGCACGGGAATGCTGATGATGGATATCGATGAAGATAACGTTATTAGATTCCGCTCTGAAAGCCCCAAGAACTATAACTACACTGAGGACTTTACCGGCAGTGTGGATGAGGTGTTTTTTGAGCGCGAGTATACAGTTGCTATGCTTAAGTCTAAGGCGGAGACGGATGACTGGGAAATCCCGGGCGATATCCTAAGTCGCAACGATGATGATAAGGTTCGTATCGTTCGTCATATCTTGCGTAACCCAGACTTTGATCCTAATGCTGAGTTTGCTACTGTTAAGACGGCAAAGTACCACAGTAACTATTACCTGAAGGAAGAAAAGACGCTGATTCGTCAGGGCTTCCACAATGAGCGTCCCGTAGCGGTAAGCCACTGGGATCGCATTGAGAATGAAAAATGGCCTGATAGTCCTGGTCGCGTAGCTCTTGGTAACGTTAAGATGATGCAGGCTGCTGACCGCGCAATGATTGTTGCGATGGAAAAAGAGCTAAAGCCTACGTTATTCCTATCGAGTGAAGCTAAGTTTGGTAAGTTGGATACAAGTGCGGGTGCGGTTAATGTTGGCCGCGGTAATCCTAACGACTCTGTAAGAGAAATGCGCACAAACGGTGCAGGTGTAACTAATGCATTTGCCTGGATGGAAACTAAGCGTCAGCAAATACGTACAGCTTTCTATGTTGATGTATTCCAGACTGCTATGGATATTAACATGACGGCTACAGAGGCTGCTATCCGTAACCAGGAAAGGCTTCGTAGCGTTGCTCCTAAGATGGCCAAGTTTCAAGCTGATATAATTGGCCCAGCTGCAGAGATGGTGCTGATTGAGTTAATACGTCGTGGTGAGCTAATTGTTCCGCGTGCCTTGGCTGAAGATCCTGGCGAGCTGCGTGTTTCTTATATGAATCCACTTGCTCAGGCGCAGAGGCTAGAGGATGCAAACAATATCTTGCAGTACTTCCAGGATCTTGCTGCAGTTGGTCAGGTTTACCCAGAAGTATTTGACAGGGTGGATCCAGATAGTGTTGCTACAGAGATGGCAGAAATACGCGGTGTTCCTGAAAGAATCATGAGGCCGAAGCAGACTAGTGGTGAGGATGTTGGTTATCAAGACATTAGAGAGCAGAGAGCACAAGCCCAGCAACAGCAGCAAGCATTGCAGGCCACGCAGCAAGTAGCAGAAGTAGCGGGCGCAGTGCAGGATATACAGGGATAGATGGATAGAGGTTTAGAGAAATTTACGGTACATCTTGCTAAATCACCTTTTACAAACGACAAAGAGAAGCAGAAGGCGTACCGAAAGGTTTTTGGGGATGAGTTAGGAAGCAAGGTATTGCAGGACATCCTCAAGGAAGCAGGTTGGTTCTCACCGTACGTGCCAAACCCTAGAAGCCCCGACAACATGGGAGCCAGCCTGTTTGACCAGGGAAAGAAATTCGTTTGCTATACTGTTCTTAACACCATGTCGGTGGTTATAAAGGAGCGGGAGGCTGTGGCGGATACATTAACTGCTTCGATTGAAGCATATGAAAAAGATCCAATTGAATTTGAATAGGAGGGCATATCATGGATAATGATGCTAATGATAATGTTGATAATGCACCCGCAGCTTCTGCCGAGCCAGAAGGCGCGCAAGTAGAGGTAAAGGTTTCTGATGCAACGGGAACACTTAACGTTGATGAGAATGCTTTTGATAAGTTTCTTGATGGGCGCAGTGATTCATACAAAGAGATGCTACAGAAGAATAATGTGGATAGCTTTGAGAAGCATGAGAAGTGGGTAGAAGGTTTAAACTCACTGATTGGTAAGAAGGGTCTAATTGATCCGGGTGAGGGTGCTACCGAAGAAGCTAAAGAAGAGTACCGCGAGAAGTTGCTTGATGCAATTGGCCGACCAGAAGATGGTAAGTATGAGTTTGACCTACCTGATGGTAGTAAGGATGACTACTATACCGATGACTTCTTGGATGCCATTGCGGGTGTTGCACATAAGTATGGCATGAGTTCTGAAGGATTCCAGGAGTTAATCAATACTATTGCTATGCCTTTTAATGAGCTTATGGGTGAGTGGGAGAGGCAGATAGGTGATATTGAGAAGAGAGTTGCCGCTGCGACACAGCCTGATGGTGTAAGTGATGCACCTAGTCCTGCTGAGTCGGTTAATATGGCTGAGAAAGCAAGAGAGATGGCGGCAGAGGCGCGCAGATTACACAGTGCTGGTCAGTATAAGCAGGCACAAGCAAAGCATGCAGAGGCACAGCGTTTGTATGGTCTTGCAGCCCAGGGCTAGATATGGTATAACAAGTAGCGAGGGTAGCTACATCTTGTAGTCCTTAGCCATGCAGGGTGGCTCTAAACCTGTAGAGATGAGTCCGTTACTAACAACGGGTAGCTTTTTCTTGAATAGATAATCTTTGTTCAATTTAAAGTTATGGAGGGTTAGCAATGGCTGACACTTTGAATCAGGCTTTAGTCACCCAGTTTACCGATATGGTAAACCATGAGGCTCAACAGAAAGAGTCTTTCATGCGTGGGCGTACTATTATTAAGCCAGTAAACGGCAAGAAGTTTGACTATCAAAATCTTGCTTCCGCAGGCGATGCAGACATTATCACTGCACGTCACCAACAAGTTACTGCGGCTTCACCTAAGCACGAACGCCGTGGTGCATTAGTTCAATCTTTCACTAAGACATTCCTGTTTGATCACAATGATGATCTGCAAAGCTTAATTGACTTGCAGTCACCATATGTACAGGCATTAGCTGCTATGATGGCTCGTAAGTTCGACCGCGTAAACGCTGAAGCTGCAATCGGTGATGTTTTAACTGGTGAGAACCTAACTACAACAACTACTTTCTCTGGTGAGAACGGCCTAACTGTAACGGCTGGTTCTGGTTTGACTTACGACAAGCTTCGTGAGGTTAAGCAAAAGTTCCTGTCTAAGGGTGTTGGTCTACACGCTGATGAGAAGATCACGCTTTACATCTCTGATGTTGAGCACTCTACGTTGATGGATCAAGTAGAAGTTATCTCTACTGACTATCGTCGTACAGACTATGTGGTTGACAGTGGTAAGGTAACTAACATCCTTGGTATGGATGTGGTTGTATTCCCATCAGATCCTAACGATGACACAGCAATCCTGGGTACTTCAGGATCTGTTCGTACATGCTTTGCTGCGGCGCATGATGGCCTTTGCACGGGTATCAACAGTGAAATCGATGTTCGCGTAGAACCTCGTTACGACCTTGTTGATTCTAAGCAAGTTAAAGCTATCTTCCGCCTTGGTGCTCTTCGTACAGAGCCAGCGAAAGTATGTAAAATCGATGTAACTAATAGCTAATAGGAGATATGACTAATGGCTGTAGAAAATAAATATGTTACAACGAACTTTGCTAATGGCGAACTTCTTGATTCACATGTAAATGGTGGGTCTGAGCTTGTTCCTTATGTAGTTACTTTTGAAGTAGCTGCTGCGGATGACAACGGCTCTATCTATCGCTTGTTCCGCATCAATAGCTCTGATGTGATTTATTCACTTGAGCTATCTAACGACGCTATCACTGGCGGCTCTGACTACGATATCGGCCTTTACGATATCACTACTGACGGTGCTGTTGTTGATAAGGATGTATTTGCTGATGGTATCAGCGTTGCATCTGCAGGTGACAAGACTAACGTTCTTACCGCTCCTGACATCGCAGAGCTTAATCTGCCTGTTTGGGATCTAGTAAGCGGCGTTACAGAGAACCCACAAAAGCAATATGACGTAGCTATCACTGCCAACACGGTTGGTTCTGCGGCGGGTACAATTACAGTACACGCACTTGTTGCTAAAAAAGGTTAACACTACTCCTCTGGGTGGGGTGGGTAGTTACTCCCCTGCCTCACCCTAGAGGGTTATTTAAGGAATGGCGTTATGGTATCTAAGGTAGATATTTGCAATTATGCATTACAGGAACTAGGTGCAGACACCATTACTTCCCTGAATGAAAAGACTACCAGCGCTAACGAATGTAAATTGCGCTATGAATCTTGCCGCAGGTCGCTGCTTCAAATGCACCTGTGGAACTTTGCTATTAAGAGGGTTGCTCTAAACAAGGACGCATCTACACCCGCATTTAACTACGGAAATGAATTTACACTACCTGCTGACTTCCTGTACTCGGTAATGACGGGACTAGAAGAGCAGTTCCAGTCGGGAACGTCTCAGGTGGTAAACAGTAATCTATATGTACATGATGTGCCTAGCTATGGAGGCGTGGATAAGTATCGCATAGAGGGCAAGAAGCTTCTAAGCTATGATGATAATGTAAACCTGGTATATGTAGCTGACATAGAAGATACGCAGCAATTTAGCGCCACATTTGTTGAGCTGCTTGCTAGGTGGATAGCTGTAAAGATTGCATTTAGGTTAACTGGCTCCAGGGGCGAAAGAGACACCCAGCTTCAAATCTTTGAGCGAGAGCTTGCTGAGTATCAGTCTATTGATAGCCAACAGGGTGTATTTAATAGGCTTGAGGTTAGCGGCTTCTTGTCGGAGTACTTCTAGATGGCGAGAGTATATTACAACCAAGAACAGTTTAATTTTGGATTGCTGGGTAAGACCCTCCGTGCGCGTAGGGATGCTGCTTTCTACAGAGCTGGCGCAAAGGTAATGAAGAACTTTAGGCCAACGGTACAAGGCCCAGCTATAAAGCGAAAGGGTACACGGTTCATTGCTGAGACAAAAGATAGCTCTGTTGCTAGTCGCCTTATTCCATTTAAGTTCAGCGCCACCACATCATTCCATTTAGAGTTTGGTAATGGCTATATTAGATTCTTCCAGAATGGCGATAGTGTATTTGAGGCTACGCAGAGCATTACGGCGGCTACGCAAGCCAATCCTGTTGTAGTTACTATCACTGGGCATGGATACAGTAACGGCGACGAGGTGAGAATTGAATCCGTTGAGGGCATGATAGAGCTTAATGATAAGCGTTATAGGGTTGCTAATGTTACGGCTAACACATTTGAGCTAACAGATATTGATGGAAACAACATAGATGGCACAGCTTTTTCTGCGTATGTTACTGGTGGCACTGCCAAGAGGGTGTATGAGATAGCCTCCCCATACAGCACTTCCGATCTATCCAATTTAAAGTATGACCAATTGGGTGATATCATGTATATTGCAGCTGGGGGTAAATCTGTACGCCCACAGAAATTGGTTAGAAGTTCAGCAACATCCTGGACAATATCTGACCTAGATAATCAACTTGGCCCAGTTGAGGACTTCAATGAAACGGGAACAACAATCACGCTATCAGCAACGCTTACGAAGGGAGGCACCAGCACTTGGACAGCAAGCTCTGGCATCTTCCAATCGGCGCATGTTGGTTCTGTGTGGGCTATTGCTAAGCACGATGATCAGTCTATTATTGGCTATGCTCGTATGGCTAGCTTTTCAAGTTCTACCGTAGCCACCTTTACCAATCAGACAGACCTAACACCTGTAACTACTACTGCTAGCACCAACTGGAAAGAAGCTACGTGGTCGGGCGTTAAGGGTTATCCCAAGGCTGTGGCTTTCCATGAGAGTAGGTTGTTCTGGGGCGGCGTAGATGAAAGGCCGCTTGTTGTGGTTGGGTCTACTACCGGCGGGGCGTATGAGAACTACGACATCGATGACGCTAGTGCAGATGACGGCTTAATATTCGATCTTGTTGGTCAAATTAACGACATACAATGGCTAACCAGCGATGGTGATTTCCTTGTTGGGGGTACACTTGGCGGCCTAAGCTTTATTCGCTTTGACATTACTGACACCACTATCACGCCGCGTGCAAGGGTTGGTAGCTCTTACGGGGCTAGTAGCGTGCAAGGTGCAAAGATTAACAACCAGGTTATCTACTTACATAACAGTAATAAGTCCCTATATGAGACGCAGTATGATGACATCTTGCTGAAGTATCGTAGTACTGACCTTAATGATTTTAATCCTGATATATTGGGCACAGACATCCAGTATTTAGCTACTGTTGAGCAGCCAGATAATACAGCGATTATGCCAAGCGGAGGGGATTTGAAGTTACTTAGCCGCGATACTACGCAGTCTATTGCTGGCTGGTATGAGTTTACGGTAAATGGCGATATTGAGTCTGTAAGCACCGCACCCAATACGACGGGTGAAGATGAAGTTTACTTGGTTATTGAGCGCACCATTAACGGGGCTACAAGGCGGTATGTAGAGCAGGTAGATCAGTCTACGTATGATGTGTATATGGATAGCTCTATTGTGTATGACGGGGCTGCTACGCGCACGGTAACTGGGCTAGATCACCTAGAGGGTGAGACAGTTGGGTTGCTTGGTGATAATGCGTATTATGGTGATTTTGTTGTATCGGGTGGTAGTGTAACGGTTCCTAGTAGTAAGCCTGCATTTGAAGAAGCTATTGTTGGCCACGAATATAATGCTGATTTAGAGATTATGCCCATTGATGTGCCATTACAGCAAACAGGCGGAACGTCACAAACGATTAGGGCACGCATTGATGAGATTGTGCTCATTCTTTCTGAGACGGTTGGGCTGCAGGTTGGCCGTGATGTCAATAACTTGGAGACTGTTCCCTTCAGGTCAACAAGCGATAATATGGATACCGCTGTTCCGAAATTTGGGTTAGAATACCCTGACGAGTTAAAGATACCATTCAATGGAAATTGGACTCGCGCTGCGACGGTATATATACGTAGTAATTTACCCTTGCCTTGTACGGTTGTTTCCCTCATGGCAAGATTACAAGTGGAGGCTAACTGATGTGCCTTGGGCCTGAAGCGTTTTTTATAGCACAAGTTGCTGGTACTGCATTGCAGGGCATTGGTGCGGCAAGGGCTGGTGAGGCTGAGGCTGAGGCGCGTGGTCGTAATGCCGGCCGGATTCTGGCAGAAAGCAAGATTAAGCAGGAGCAAACCAAGCAGGCGCAAGAGCGGCGTAGGGGTGCGACAAGGGCTGCGTTTGCTAAAGCGGGTGTTCGTATTACTGGATCGGCCAAGAGGCTCATTGAAGAGCAGATAGAGCAGGATGAATTGCAGCTATTTAGCATTCAGCAGCAGGGCAACATAGAGGCAGAAGGCGAGATACAGAGGGGAGCTGAAGCTGTAAGGAGAGGACAGTCAGGATTACTTCGCTCTGGCTTGCAGGTTGGTGGCCTGTTCGAGCAGAGTCGCCAAAGGCAGGAGGCACTTGAGAGAATTTCACGTACAACTGGCGGGAGCTTAGCGGATTAATGGTAAAGGTAAGAGATTTAAACTTTGCTAGTGTAAGTCTTGGTCGTGAGGATGTTGTGCAGCGCACCGATCCACTTGCGCAGGTTGGCGGCCTTGCGGCTGGCGTGGGTCAATTGCTTGAGCAGAAAGAGCGCAGGGACGCAGATGCATATAACGCTAAGGCTCAAACTGAATTAGATATGTTTGGTCAAGAGGCGCTGGAGCAGGCAACTGTAGAGGCTGAGAGTCCGGAGCAAATTAGCCAGATATTCTTTGATAAGTATAAGACAAAGCGCAACGAGCTGCTGGCAGGTGCGCCCAATGACTTTGCTAAGATAGATCTTGATGAAACATTCCAGCGCATGAACTCTGCTTATGGTAAGCGTGCAGTAGCTAACCAAGCGAGAGAGGTACAGGCTGGCCGCATTAATGACCTTACGAGCTCTATGGATGATATTGCCGGTGCTGTTCGTAACGGCATGAGTGATGAGCAGGGTCTTCGTATGATCAATGAGGCAAGTCAGCGCTCTGCTAGCTTCTTAAGTCCTAGCCGTGAGCGTGAGTTAAGAGAGCAGGGTGTTTATGCCACAAAGAAGGCAAGGCTTGATTACCTGTTTGAGCAGGGTGATCTTGGTGAAGTTGGTCGCCTTATTGCGGATAAGAAGTACAACAAAGAGCTTACGGCGGATGATATAGGTGCGTATAGAGATGCGCTTGCTAGGCAGAAGAGGGAAACTGCTGTAGATAATGACGTTATTAAGTACCTTGAGGGCAAGAGTGACTTTGTTGACCCTAAGAGTAAAGAGTTTAGGGCCGGTGTGGATCGGGTGTTTCAGAACAATATTGAGCCCGCACTGTTCTCTGGCGATCCTGTTCAGCAATCTATTGCAATGACACAGGCCATGAACCTAACAAATACAACGGGCGTGTTGCCTGAAACTATGGCTGGTTATGTAAGGGCTGCTTATGTTGGGCAAGAGGGGGCAAGTAAGGACTTAGCCTACCAGTTTATTGCTGACCTTAACAAGAAAAACCCAGCTATTGTTAGAACCACTACAGGTCTTAATGACAAGCAGATTACTGAAGCTGTTATGTACGACACACTAAAGACTGACGGCGTTCCTGAGCAGGATGCACTTAATATCGTGCAAGCTAGCATTAATCCTGAGAACCCTGCTGTGCTTAGTGTGCGCAAGGAAGAGCTAAAATCAGGTGACGCTAAGCCTGAGATTGATATAGCAGATATGTTTGATCCGGGTATCTTTGCGTTTGAACCAGATATTCTTGATGTTCCTGGTAAGCAGATTGCATATGAAGCTAAATATCGCGATCTATATGAGAGCTATTACCTAATGACGGGTAATAAGGATGTGGCTCAGAAGCGCGCGGAAGAGGTGTTTAGAAAAAATCATGGTGTCAGCCGAATCACAAACGACGATGAGTATGTGACAGATTATCCACCTGAGAGCTTCTACAGCCATGCACTTTTCCAGACGGTAGACGAGGACTTAAATCACGTGTGGATGCGAGGACAGCTGGAAGAGGCTATATCTACGGAGCTTAATAAAGAGGTAAATTATGAGCAGCTTCGTGTTGTTGCTGATGGAACGACACAAGAAGAGGTTCAGCGAGGCATTGCTCCTAGCTATGGCATATTTATCGTTACTGGCGACGAGGAGTTTCCTGAATATGTTGGCCGTTTTATGTGGGATCAAGAGAAAGCTTTAGAGGGTAGAAGGCTTGAGTTGCGCAAGAAGCGCAGATCTATCAATGATGGTCAAGGTTGGTTCATAGATTTAATGGAAAAGCAGGAAAAGTATGCCCCTTTTAGATGAGCAAGAAGCGGCGCAAAGGTTGGGTGCTACGCCAACGCCAATTGCCGGGTTTGCCCCACAGCCCGATAGAACTGGCCGTGTAACAACTGGTGTGGTTGCGGCTGAGCCTACTACATCTGAAATATTCGGTGCATCGATACGCCGTGAGTCTGATGTTTATAATGCGTATGAAGCTATTAGCGACAGCGCTAACTACTGGGCGTATGATGATGCCTTTGATCCCCTCTCTGAGGACAATCTTAAGGGCTATGAGAGTAAGGCTGGCATTCTTGCGCTTGCTCAAAATAGGGAGCACTCGAACTTCCTAAAGGAGAGGTTAGACCGTGAAGAACGAGACATTGATATACAGCGCCGTGCTGGCACTATGGGTCTTCTTGCTGATATTGCTGCAGGGGTATTAAGCCCAACGTCTTTAATTCCTGTTCTTGGTGTGGCAAAGGTTGCCAGTGTGGTTGGAAAGGCTGCTGTGTTTGCCGGTAGTGCAGGTGCTGCTATTGGCTTGCAAGAGACGGTGCTACAAACAAACCAGTTCCTTCGCACAAAGGAGGAAAGCTTATATACAGTTGCTGGTGGTACATTACTTGCTGGCGCATTGGGCGCTGCTGGTGCCGCTGCATTTAGGCGCTCTAACCCTGCTGAGTACCAAGCTCTGCAGAGGCAAATTGAAGATGATATGCGTGCGGATGTAATTGATTTCCAAGATGCCCTTGCTAAGAATGATTTCGACCTGGAATCAACCTCCAAGGATTTAAAGCAAAGCGTGAGTGCCGCTGCTGTATCACGCGATATTGATACTGGTCGTATAGCAGAGAGGGGTAGGGCTGCTATTCTGGCTGGGGAAAGTATTAAAGATGCGGCAAAGATGGAAAAGGTTTTGGGTAAGGTGACGCCATTGCTTCGTGCGCTGCAAAGCCCATATCTGCAAAGCCGAATTATTATGCAGAAGCTAATTAACAACCCACTGCAGGTGTCTAAGAATGCTAACTTTGAGGCTACCGAGCAATCTGTTGAGCAGCTAAGGGAGCTATATACGGCTGATTATTTACGCACACAGCAAAAGGCTACAGACTTTTATAAGAAGTATAAGCAGGATTCTGCTAAGCGCGGCCTTCCTTCTATGCCGTTAACACAAAGTGATGTTCTTAATAAGGTGCGCAAGAAGATGGGTCGCACTGTTCCTGAGTCGTCTTTTATGGATGAGGTGGGCAAGGCTGTGCGTCGTAACGGTGAGCACCCTAATGAATTTATTTCCAAGTCTGCGAAAGAGTACCGCAAGATGTTTGATCGCATGGGTGACGAGGCTGTTCGTGCGGGTATATGGAAGGAGCTACCAAACAGGAAGACGGCAGAGAGTTACTTTAGCCGCATGTTTGATACTGAGAAGATTGTTGAGAACAGAAATGAGTTTGATGCCACTGTGCGTGATTGGGTGCGCGGCCAGGTTGAAGAAAGTGTTGGTCGTACTAACGCAAAGTATGAGCGCATTCGCAGCAACATCCAGTCTGAGATTGATAGTCTTGAGGTTAATAAATTCCGCAAGGCTTCATTCCTGCAAGAGCAAGCCGAAATAGAGGGTGGCCAGCTGGGTCTTACTGTTGACGATATTAAGGCTAGTTTAGAGATACTAGCAGAGGGTAAGCCAAGAAAGCCAAAGACGATGTTGAAAGCCATTGCCGAAGGCGGCGGCATTGACATAGATGATTGGACTCGCGTTATTGGCAGGCAAACAGATGATGTTACCGAGTGGAACAAGGCTAACCGTCGCAGGCTTACTAATGAGCGCATAGAGGGCGGTAGGGATCTTGATGATATCGCTGTTGATATGTGGGAGCGCGGTTACTTCCCTGCTAATGCGGAGCGCCCTACTGTTGATGAGCTTGTTGAGGCTATTGACGATGAGCTTCGCGGCCTTGGTGAGCGTGTTCGTATCGGCGATGAAGATGCCTTAAATGATTTCTATTACTTCAAGGATGTGGAAGATACTATTAATCAGCTTGGCATTAAGCCAAAAGATTATGCGCGTGGCCAGATTCTACTTACTGAGCCTCGCTTGAAGGAGTTCCGTGAAAAGGTTGTTGAGCTTAGCTCTAAGCAAAGCACGGCTAGGCAGGAAAGGCTTCGCACGAAGCTTGCAAGAATAAATGCTAAGCAGGAAGATGAGCTAGAAATTATCAATGAGATGGGTGTTGATGACTACACTGATGAGGTGGTGGGTCAGATAACTGATAACATCCTTGGTTTAGATAAGGTAAGTCCTGAGTTCAAGTTTGATATTGCTGAGCGCGGTGTGCTCAAGGGGCAAAAGTTTCTTATTCCCGATGAGAATGTGGAGCGTTTTCTAATTAACGATGCGAGTATTGTTGCTGAGCGTTATGCTAGAACTATGGGCACTGATGTTGAGCTAATGAATAAATTTGGCACATTGGAGCTTGCGGAGATTATCAAGCCTATTACTCGTGAGTTTAAGGAGCAGACGGCAGATCTTACGGGAGACGCGGCGACAAAGGCGCGTAAGCAATTTGATAGAGATATCAAGGATGTTGAGGGGGTGTATCAACTGCTACGCGGCACATACCCAGGCAACATGTACAGCAAAGATGACTTCTGGTCACAGCTTGGCAGAACCACGTTGGCGTTTAACTATATTCGCTTGCTTGGTGGTGTAGCTATTTCATCTATTCCTGATGTTGGTAAGCAGATTGCGTATAATGGCTTCCTTAACTTCTACCGTGATGGATTTAAGCCTTTTGCTAAGAGTTTGCCAAAGATTATTCGGGGTATACGCCCTGAAGAGCTAGAGGAGTTAAAATTTGCTGGCGTTACCATTCAGCATCTTACTAACTCTCGCGCTATGACATTTGCTGATTTGGGTCATAGGTATGGAAGGCAAAATAACTTTGAGCGCTTTATTGATAGCTCTACTAAAGTGTTTAGCCGCGCTACTGGCATTGTTGACTGGAACAACGCTATGGAAGCTATGGCGGGTCTTATGTCCCAGCGTAGAATACTGAAAAATGTACGCGCTATTGCGAAGGGTGAGGACATTGGAAAGCGTGAGAAGGAATATCTATCTGCACTAGGTCTTGGTAAGAATGAGATTGATAGGCTTTCTATTGAGGTTGGTAAGCATGCGCGTAATGCTGAAGACGGCTTTATTAAAGCCAATACGCAGAACTGGACTGACGCTGATGCTATAAAGCTATTTAGAGGTGCGCTTAAAAAAGATGTCGAGAGTGTGGTAATACAAAGAGAGCTTGGTGATGTTCCTTTGTTAGCTAATACCGCCGCTGGTCAGCTTATGCTTCAGTTTAAGTCATTTATCTTTGCAACAATGAATAAGACATTCCTAACGGCATTACAGCGTAGAGATGCTGCTGTATTGCAGGGCATTAGCACTATGGTAGCCCTTGGTAGCATGACTTATGTCATTAAGATGCTTGAGGCTGGTAAGGAACCTGACCTATCGCCGGAGAATCTAATCACACAGGGTGTGGATAGAAGTGGCATCTTGAACGTATTCATGGAGGTTAATAATGTTGCTGAGAAGGTTGGCATACCTGGGTTGCACTCTCTATCTGGCGCCGCTGCTCCAAGTCGTTATTATTCTCGCAGCCTTGATGAGGCTTTGCTAGGCCCAACTATCGGTACGATTTCTAATGTTGGTAGGGGTATTTATTCTGTCGCAAGCAGTGAAGAATTAAGTGATTCTGACAGAAGAAACCTACGCAAGCTTATGCCTTACAACAATCTGTTCTATCTCAGGTGGTTGATGCAGACAGCTGATGCGGACACAAGAAAACATTTTGGCTATTAACACAAAATATAGTATGATCTAACCCACGGAGAAACAAGATATGACCATTGGATCTAGTACAAATAGGAATGCATACACCGGAAACGGCTCCAATGTGTCGTTCACATACAGCTTTAAGATATTCTCGGAGAATGACATTGCAGTTTACTCTAACGGAGTACTTCAGACAATTACTACGCACTATACTGTTTCTGGTGTTGGTAATGATAATGGTGGCACTGTTACTTTTCTTACCGCTCCTGCTAGCGGGATTAGTGTTGTTCTTTTACGTAATGAGCCATTTACTCAAGACATTGACTACGAAGAGGGCGACAACTTCCCTAGCGCTGCACATGAAGAGGGGCTAGATCGCTCTGTTATTCGTGACCAGCAATTACAAGAGACGCTAGACCGCGCAGTTACTCTTCCTGAATCTTCTGGCACTACAAATTACACTATTGAAGACCCTGTTGGTAACTCTGGGCGCGCTGTTGTTGTTAACTCTGGCGAGACCGGATTGACATATACCAGCTTGGTAGATTCTACTGTGGTGGGTAACTATACTATTGATACGTTTGATGGCACTGGAAGCCAGACGGACTTTACACTCTCTTCGACCGTAATCACTCAGAACGCACTTCTTGTGCATGTGGGTGGTGCTTATCAGCTTCCAGGTACGGACTTTACTGCGACAGGCAATGTTATTAGCTTTACGGTAGCTCCTGGATCTGGAACGAATAATGTGGAGGTGGTTAACCAGGTTCAATCCGCCGCGACAACAACACCAGCAGATGGCTCTGTAACGACGGTTAAGGTTGCTAACAACGCTATTACTGAGCCTAAAATTAGCGACACGCTTGTTAATGAGCATGTGGCTATTACCACCCTGCAAGACGCAGATCAATTTCTGGTAGCTGATAATAGTGATTCTGATAATAACAGAAAGATTACTAAGCTTAACTTATCCACAGCTCTCCAAAGTGATTTTATTGAGACGGGAACGTGGACACCTGCACTAACCTCTACGGGTGCATCGTTTACATATGACCCTACGACTGGGCAGGTTGGTGACTATATTAAGGTGGGCAACCTTGTATTTATTCAGTTCCGAATAGAGCTTGCGGGCGCACCCACAGGAACAACGACAAACGGTGCGTTTATCTCGGGTATTCCATTCACAATGCAGACTTCTTCTAATATGTTCTTCGGCGGTGGTCAGTTGCACTTTACCAACACTAACTTAACTGCCGGTTATTCTGACATGAAGATGCAGGGTGGTAGCGCTCAAACGGTTATTACGCTGGCGGAAACAGGTGATGCGGTTGGAGAGAAGCAAATTACTGCCGGTCAGTTTAGTGGGGCATCAACATTTATTCGCGGTTCATTCACATACATAAGTGCATAGATTATGGAAATATTCGTACAAAGCATGGGGCAAATTGAAATTAGAACTACCAATAATGGTGTTTATCACCGTGAGAGCCTAGCCCCTGGCGACGCGGCACGTGCAGCAGAGCTTGGCCTTGATACGTCTGCTATATGGACGACTGAGGTTTTAACCGCTTGGGAGGCGCATCAAAGCGCTATGGGCCTATGATAGTTACTCAAGCTATTGCCACACGCCTTGTTGGTGTTGGTAAGGTTAAGTATGAAAGATCCCTTATGCCTCTTGTCATTGCTTGCGAGGCATTTCTGTGGGCGCAGAACTGGCAATTAGCCATCCTCGCAGGTATCTCCTTTGCCATATGGCGTTATGATGGTTGGGGGGAGCAATTCCTGGCTATGCATGGTCAGGCAAGGCATTATCGCAATAGAAATAAGAAGAAGTGGGTAACTAAGATTGCTGACTGGCTCTTTGTTCCTATTGACCGTGTGTCCCAGTATCGCGCTTATGGCATTGTGTGGGGCGGCCTGCGCGGCCTGTATGACCTCCCTGCTTTTATCGCCCTTTCCTTCCTCCTTGGTGTCCCGTGGATTGCTCCCCTTGGCCTTCTTATGGGGCTGCAGGGTTATATTTATTATTTCAGTAGGGATCTGTTTGGTGTAGATACGGCTCCAGCTGAATGGTCTATGGGAATTTTTCGTTCAACTTTGTGGTTAATTGCGGTAGTATTATGAATGAAGAATTTAGTGCAATAGATGCTCGCTTTCAGGAGATGAATAAGACAATTCTTGGCATTGTGCGTGAAAATACACAACTTCAAACGAAAGTGGAAATACTGGATAAGGAAATGGACGCCGTGAGAGATGCTAAGCATTACCTAGCAAATCAGATGAATTTGCACCGCAAGGATATCGATCACCTTGATGAGAGTCTTAGTGATATCAGGTCTGCTGTTCAGGATCTTGCCAAGAGTATTAATACATTTACAAAGTTTAGCTGGATATTGAGTGGCATGGGTCTTCTTGCAGGCTCTAGTGCTTTTTACTTGTGGCTTGATGCGGGGGTGAAATGAACAAGATTATAAAAGATATACAGGAGCGCTTTGCTAACTTTGAAACGGTTGGTGGTGCATTCTGGATTGTTGCTGGCTTGGTAATTGTTTTCTTTCAGCAGCATATTATAACGTTAGCGGGAGTTGGCGCATTTTTCTACGGGGTGTATACCCTGTTGGTCAACCGCATAGAGCAAGAGCGGCGAAAGGAAAAGTTGCTCAAGGGGTAGGGTGTTATGCTTGAAGCTGCTGTTACGGCGTTTGGTGGTGGTTCTATTGTAACCGCCGTTCTAACTATATTCATTAAGCTGTGGGATAGAAAGCAGGAGGCTGACCAGCAAAAGAGTATGATGCTCGCTGAGAGATCCCGTGTAAATGTCAAGGCTCTTGATGCCCTTGCTAGGCGAACCAATAATTTCTGGGGCAATGCTACTAGGTTTATATTAGCTATGGTTCCGCAGGTAGTAATGCTTGCTCTGCTCTGGATAGGTTACAATGACCCCGATACCGTCATATGGTATGGGCAGCAGAATGAGCCTACTACCGTTTCTATTCTATTTGGTCTATTTGAGATTGAAAGCCCCAAGGAAATTACTTGGAGCAAGTTCAATGGCATCGTAATTATCCCCGCCCTGTTTGCGCAAATGGGTGCGGTAAATGCTTACTTCCTGGTGGGCGGCATGTTTAACAGGAGGTAACTATGGTAGCTATTGTCCCTATTGTCACTGTTGCCATTGGATTTGGAGCTTTTCTAACGCTTAATCTACCAGACAAGGCGGTGTGTGAAAATTGCACCACTAGCTTTGCTGGTAAGACTATTGTTAAGCACTTTGAGGGGTTTAGCCCGGTTACTTACATTGATGCAGCGGGCCACCCCACTATTGGTTATGGTCATTTAATACGTGATGGGGAAGAGTTTGATGAGCCGCTTAGCTTTACCCAGGCAGAGGGGCTGCTCGAAAAAGACCTAGCTAGCGCGGAGAGGAGTGTAAGTCTTCTTGCCTATACGGGCGTATCTCAATTGCAGTTTGACGCGCTGGTGAGCTTTACGTTTAATCTGGGGCATGGAAACCTGGAGGGGTCGACGCTGCTAAGAAGGGTTAATGAGGGTGACGATGAGGCTGCTATAGGTGAGTTTAGGCGTTGGGTGTTTGCTGGCGGCAGGAAGTTGCGGGGTCTCGTATTAAGGAGAAAAGCTGAGAGTGAACTTTACAAACAGGGTAGTGATTTATGAGATTGATATGTCTTGTGCTTATGGCGCTAACAATGTTTGCCTGCAAGCCTAGGATAATGAATGCTGCTGAGTGCGGTATATATCAGAGCTTAAACCCCTATGCCCTCGAGAGATATAGGGATGACAAGGCTGTAGGCATGCTGCAAGAAAAGATAAAAGAGCATAATGCTATATTTCATAGCCGTTGCGGTAAGAAATGATTTGGTGTATATTGTACGAGGATCAAACCGAAGAGGTCGAGATGACTAGTCAAAAAGAGTATTCTGGTGTTTTAAAAGTACGCACTACACGTGATAAGCGTCCGCGTGTTGTTTTCACTAAGAAGCAAGCTATTGCTGAGGTTGCACCTGCGGCTGAAGAAAAGCCAGCTAAGAAGCCAGTAGCCAAGAAGAAAACTACCACCAAGAAGAAATAAATGTGTCTGCGCGTAAGTTTAGCAGGGGCACGCCTATACGGGTTGAGGGCGAAACACCGTTAGGTAAAAGCTCATTCTTTGTGCACGACCTTGTGCGCCATATCCTTGATATTGTTGATCGAGAGATATCTAGTATAGAGTTTCCTGAGCAAGATAGGGATAAGTATACCCAGCAAGAGGTTGATGACTTCTTGTTGTTGAAGGCTAATGCTGATGATTTAAAAGCGTTTGCCAGGGCTGATGCTGTTAATAGCGTTGTTGAGCTATTGCAATCTCGTATTGATATGGTTGAGACTTCCCAGTCTAACGGCATTGGTGAGATTAAGCAGGCAAATGAGCTTCTGAGCGAGGCTTTAAGGCAGGCTATAGAGCAAGTCCAAGAGGAGATTGCCGGCGAGGCTATAAGGGTTGAGGCTCTTATCCCTGACATATCTGAGTATATTAACAGAGAAGATGTTGAGTTTCTTGTTAATAAGGCTAAGCGTGAGATCCACGAAGAGTTAGAGCGCAAGCTTGCTGATGTTTCTGGTGGTGGTGTAAGTACGGCTATCCGTCGTAATCCTCGCATAGATATTACGGGTATTGTCGATAAGCAAACTATTGCGTGGGATGAGAGTCAACAAAAGTTTGTAGCTGCTAATGATATATATGTGCCAGGCTCTGTTGGTGCGGGTGACTTCTTTGACAGCGAGATTGTTGTTGATGGCTTTACCTATGAAGTGCACTTTGCGGCACATACAAATTCTACTGGTGAGAACTTCTGTTATCTGGCCAACAGGCACGCAGACAGTGCTAATCTACCCGCTGCAATTACTCTTGCCAAGTCGCGCGGTACCCATTCATCACCTACTGCTGTTTTGAATGGCGACACACTAGCAAGTTTATCTGCTCTTGGCTATGATGGTACGGACTATACTTTCGGAGCTTTAATAGAGTTTGTTGTTAACGGCACTGTTGCCGCCGATTCTGTGCCCACCGATATACGTTTTAGAGTAGAGCCTGATGGAGGGGGGGTGGCTAGGGAGATTGCTCGCATTACCGACGATGGCCTTACGCTCGCAAATCCTGCCGCCACGTTTAGTTACACTATAGCCACAGCCGCTATTACCGCCGACAGAACCCTTAATCTTCCAGCAATCACAACTGACGACACGCTTGCAGCTATAGACTTTGGCACGCTTGGCACGCCGCAAGAATGGACGGGTACAAACTATATAAGTGAGGGCGCATTTATATTTGACAGTAGCACACTTAGGCTTGGAAACCCGAACCTTGAGTCTGTTGTTACGGTAAATAGAAGTGGCTCGCAGACTGGCGATGCCACGGTAACCTTACCGAATATAAGTGCAAGCGATACCTTTGCTATGCTTGGTACATCTCAGACGTTCTCTAATACAAATACATTTACGGCGCAAGCTAGGTTTGATAACAATGCCGCTACCCCTCAAGCTATATTTGATGGATCTGGAGCGGCCACTATTAGCAATGTTTCGTTCAGGGGTAATAATGTAGAGCATCTGCAAATAGGTAAGATTCTTGGTATACCTGGTTTATTTGGAAGTGGCTTTATTGCTTTCGGGCAAAATACATTAGCAAATGGCTACTTGGTTGACTCGGCTGCTAATCGTGTACAGATTCAATCCGCTACAGACATTCTACTTGGAGGCTCAAGTAACTTCACCTCACTTTCTGGGACGGTTGGGGTAACTGGTAACTTTGATGTTACTAGTTTTGCTCGCTGTCAGTCTGTTCGTATGGATGGCGATGCT
>JAKSCQ010000245.1 GCA_022360555.1 Pseudomonadales bacterium | reverse complement strand
TAGAGGCAAGGCGCAGCAGATGTGCGCTTCAGGCCGCGCCTTTATGCACGCCAGTGTGCTCCGGGTCTTCCAGGCTGGCTCGCACTCGTTGTTGCGTGTTGAAGGTAAATAGCCGATGGATGGACATACACCTTCAAAAGCGCGCCCCTCTTTACCTTGGCCGAGGGGTCGAACCAGCCTGAAAGACTGAGCATGCAAGGAGTTATTCAGAGGCTCCCTGGACAGTGGCGTGGAAAATCACGGACAGCGGTTGGCCGGTGTCGGGGTGAGCTGGCTCGTCCAGGTAAAGGGCAAACCCCTGTTGCCGGAACAGCCGGGTCCAGCCGGCCAGGGTACGGAAATACCAGGGCGGGGCACTGCGAAAATCGCCGTCGAAGCCATCCCAACTACTTTCACGCCAGCCGTCCCGGTAGTTGCCGTGGCAACTTGTCAGCGGGTGGAGCGTCTGCACCAGCAGGGTGCCAGCGGGGCGCAGCAGCGTGTGCAGGCTGGCAAACAGCGCGCCGAGGCTGTTGTCGTCACCGAACAGGGAAAAGTTGCAGACGACCAGATCCACGTCGCTGATCGGGGGTTGTCGGGTCAGCTCGTGGTATGCCAGGCAGTGGTACTGGCCGCCGGGGTGTTGCTCCCGGGCAAGCCGGATCAGGGCGTCGGTGGCATCCAGACCGATGGGGGACAGGCCCCGTTCCGCCAGGGTGCGGCACAGCCAGCCTTCCCCGCAGCCCACATCCAGTACCCGGGCGGGCTGGTGCGCCAGAATGGCCTCGACGATGGCGGGGTCGGTGACACGGCGACTGTCGATGGCCTGTCGCTGAATCAGGCGGGCCCAGGGCCGGGCGTTCTCGTTCCAGCTGTCGAGGATCTGCTGTTCCTGGCGATTGTTCATGGCGGGGTCAGCCCAGGGGGATCAGCGGCCCGGCTTTTTCCACGGCCCGCTGCCAGGCAGGGCGGTTTTCCACCTGGGTGAGAAAGCGCTGGATGGCAGGCAGCTCACTCAGGTCGGCACGGGCAGAGGCGGCCTGCAGCGGAAAACTCATCTGGATATCGGCGCAGGAGGGGGCCTCCCCGGCGAACCAGGTGTGTTCGGCAAGATGCTTTTCGATCACGCCCAGGTGATTTTGCAGTTGCGGGTCCAGCAGGGTGCCGGTCACCTTGCTGCTGATACTCCTGGCGATAGGCTTGGCAAAGAAGGGCATGGGCGCCTTGGGGATGCGGCCGAAGATCAATTTCATCACCAGCAAGGGCATCAGAGAGCCCTCGGCGTAGTGCAGCCAGTAGCGTTCCTGGAGCCAGCGTGGATCTTCCGCGGCGATCTGCCAGTCGGCGGTGCCGTAGCGTTGAATCAGGTATTCGATGATGGCGCCGGATTCGGCGATGGTGGTCTCGCCGTCGGTGATCACCGGGGATTTCCCCAGCGGGTGGATGGCTTTCAGCTCCGCCGGGGCCAGCATGGTCTTGCGGTCGCGGTCGTAGTGGCGGATCTGATAATCCAGCTCCAGTTCTTCCAGTAGCCAGACAATGCGCAATGATCGCGAGTTTTCCAGATGGTGGACGGTAATCATGGCCGGACCCTTCGATAGAAAAATGTGCCCGGCAGAATAGCAGAGTTGGCGGCGGCTTGTGTGAGCCTGATATTTCAGCAAAACGCGCCCGGGCTGACGGCGGGAATTGTCGGAGAAGGACGTTTGTTCAGGCCAATTCTGGAATTCGCTGTGGGAGCTTTGCTTGCAAAGCGAAGGGCGCTGAGTGGAAAGTTCCAATCTTTCTACTGCACGGCAGTGGTGAGGCTCCTTAGCGATTTTCCTTGCTGGCGGTGTTGATCTCGGCGGGGCGGGCGGCCAGGTGCACCTGTTCGATCAGCGTGTCCAATACCGTTTCCGTCTGCCAGGCCTGGTTGTCGTTGACCATGGCTACCACCGCCCAGGTGGTGTTGTTTTCATCGCGGGTGTAGCCGGCGATGGATCGCACATTGCGCAGTGAGCCTGTCTTGATGTGCCCCATGCCGGCCATGTTGGCATTGCCCAGGCGGCGACGCATGGTGCCGTCCATGGCCACCAGCGGCAGGGAGGCAATCAGCTCGGCGGCAAACCGGCTTTGCCAGGCCTGCTCCAGCAGGGTTGCCATCTGCCGGGCGGAGATCCGCTCGATGCGGGACAGGCCAGAGCCATTTTCGAACACCAGATTGCGGTGATCGATGCCCTTGCGGGACAGCCATTCACGGATCACCCGCTCGGCGGCGGCCACGTCATCCTGATCCTGGGGCTGGCGGTTTTTCGCCCCCAGGGTCAGAAAGACCTGGCGGACCATGACGTTGTTGCTCCACTTGTTGATGTCGCGAACCATGGTGACCAGGTCCCGGGAGGAGGTGGTGGCAAGCAGCTCGGTGTTGCCGTCACGGGGGCGCAACCCCTGACGGATTTGTCCGGTCAGGGTACCTCCGAGCTGTTGCCACAGACTGACCAGCAGGGCGCCGGTGTAATCCCCCTGGTCCAGCACCGACAGGTAGCTGCTGGTGCTGCAGCCCCGCGGCAGGACACCGGTGATAGTGATGCGGGTGTGGCCGTTGTCGGTGACGGTGGGCTGGTAATCAAACTGATAGCGTCGTGGGCAGGGGCCGTATTCCCGGTAGACCATCTGGTTGTCGATGGTAACGCCGTTGAGGGTGGGCTCGGTCCAGGTATGAATGCCACGTTCATCGGCGCGGGAGCGAATGCGCAGCACATTCAGGTTGGTCAGCAGTGGGTCAGGCTGGACCAGGAAGGGCGCATTGGGGTTGTCGCCATCATCATCGAATTTGGCAATGCCATTGGGCAGATTGAAGACGCTGCCATCCAGTACCAGGTCACCCTGAATATGCTGGATTCCCATGGAGCGCAGTTCGCGCATCAACAGCCAGAGCCGCTCTTCGGTGAGCTTGGGATCGCCACTGCCAACAAAATACAGATTGCCGTGGAGAGTGCCATTGTCGATGCTGCCATCGGTGTAGAGCCGGGTGTGCCACTGGTAGGTGGGGCCCAGCAATTCCAGGGCAGCATAGGTGGTAACCACCTTCATGATGGAACCGGGGTTGAAGGCTGCGTCCGCGTTGAGAAAGCGGGCCTCTCCAGGGCCGTTCAACGGCACCGCTGCCAGAGCCAGGTTGTCCTCCGGCAGTTTCAGTGACTCCGCGGCTTCCAGCACTTGTGCCATCTTTGGGGCAGGGGGAGCAGCCTGAAGCGGGCGGGAGACCACCAGGGAAAGGGCAAGAAAGACAACACAAAGGCGTGCAATGAAACGCACTTTGGCAGACTGCATGATGATCAACCCGGTCAGGCAATGAAGGTGGTACGGAATCAGCTTAGACTAAACGAAAGCGGGGGCGGGGTCAGTGGGGTCCATGACGACGAAATGTAAATTTCATCACAGAGTGTAGCCGCGGGGTTATCCCTCTGGCTGTACGGTCGGTCATGACCGATAAAGGGAAATGGGCTCCAGCCTGTTTCCCGCCTGGCCGGGCGTTGCCGCAATCGCGGTTAGCCGTTGGGCTGGACCCCAACGTCGATGCCCTTGTGCTGCAGGTCCGCGTGATAGGAACTGCGCACCATGGGACCGGAGGCCACGGACGTGAAGCCCAGTGATTCGGCGAAGCGGGCATATTCGCGGAACTCGTCCGGGTGGACAAAACGCTCGACCGGAGCGTGGTGCTTGCTGGGTTGCAGGTACTGGCCGATGGTCAGCATGTCCACGTCGTGGGCTCGCAGGTCACGCAGGGTGTCGAGTACCTGTTCGAAGGTTTCGCCCAGCCCCACCATGATGCCGCTCTTGGTGTTCACATCCGGGCGTCGGGCCTTGTAGCGCTGGAGCAGGTCCAGCGAATGCTGGTAGCGGGCGCCGGGGCGGATGTGCTTGTACAGGTCCGGAACGGTTTCGATGTTGTGGTTGAACACGTCAGGGGCGGTCTCGCCGAGAATCTCCAGGGCTGTGTCCAGGCAGGGCCGGAAATCCGGGGTCAGGATCTCGATCTTGGTGTCCGGGGTGCGGCTGCGTACCTGGCGGATACACTCGGCAAAGTGCTCGGCGCCACCGTCCGGCAGATCATCGCGGTCCACGGAGGTGATCACCACATAACTCAGCGCCAGGTTTTCCACGGATTCGGCCAGGTGGAGGGGCTCTTCCGGGTCCAGCGCATTGGGACGGCCGAAGCCCACGTCGCAGAAGGCGCAGCGGCGGGTGCAGATGTCCCCCATGATCATGAAGGTGGCGGTGCCGCCACCGAAGCATTCCGGCAGGTTGGGGCAGGCGGCTTCCTCGCAGACAGTGTGCAGCTTCTGCTTGCGCAGCATGCCCTTGATGCGCTGGATTTCTCCGTTGGCGGGTACCCGGACACGAATCCAGTCAGGCTTGCGCGGGTAACCGGTTTCTTCGTTGACCATGGGAATGGTGCGCACCTTGTCCGCACCGCGCAGCTTGTCGCCGATCTGAACCTTGCGTTTGGCCTGTGCCTGTTCGCTCATGGGGTATCCGTTGTCTCGGGCAGCCGGCCAGATTAGCCGACGTGAATGTTTGAGGTGTCATTGTACCAGTCGGGCGGGGGCGCTGTCCGTGGCGCCAGGCCCAGACGTTTGGCTAATACCCTCACCAACTGGCGTTCCATGGTCTGCCGGTCCAGCTCGATGCCCTGTTGGCTGAGCGTGGTCATGGGCTGGCCGATATGGCCGCAGGGGTTGATTCGCTGCCAGGGGGACAGGTCCATGTTCCGGTTGATGGCCAGGCCGTGATAACTGGCCCCGCGCCGGATACGCAGGCCCAGCGAGGCAATCTTGGCGCCGTCCACATAGACACCGGGGGCGTCGTCGCGGTTCACGGCGACCACTCCCTGGTTGGCCAGAAACTCGACAATGCCTTCCTCGATGGCGGTGACCAGCCCCCGGCTGCCCAGCCCCAGGCGCCGGATATCCAGCATCAGGTAGATAACAGTCTGCCCCGGTCCGTGATACGTCACCTGCCCGCCCCGGTCGGAATTGACCACGGGAATATCACCCGGGTTGAGCACATGCTCCGGTTTGCCGGCCTGGCCGAGGGTGAACACTGGCGGATGTTCGAGTACCCAGAGTTCGTCGGGGGTGTCGGCGGTCCGGCTGTCGGTGAGCTCACGCATGGCCTGCCAGCAGGGGGCATAGTCCACACGGGGGAAATAGCGGATCAGGGCGTCATTCATGACGGAATTATCAAGCTACAAGCTACAAGCTACAAGCTACGATGGGCTGTTACCCACCCCCGGTGCTTTCTACAAGGCCGCTGTAGGAACGCCCTTCCAGGGCGTGAACCGCGCTTGCGCGGAAATCGCCCGGAGGGCGATCAGGCATCTCAGAGCTCGACAG
>JAKSCQ010000124.1 GCA_022360555.1 Pseudomonadales bacterium | reverse complement strand
TGGAAAAATCCAGGTCTAGGGTTTCGGAAAGGTCGGAGTCCGTGCTGGTCCCCTGAGCATTGTGCAGCAGAAGGTCAAGAGTCGTCGCCGTATCAGAGGCGGCCTTGAGCGTGATGTCCGCTTCAATTTCGTCTCCAGGCCCGATGCTGCCCAGTGCGCAAACATAGTTTCCTGATTCCCCACTGCAATCCAGATTCATGTCGGGTTTCTGGATGGCGATGTCAGAAGACGATGCAATTTCCAGTTCTGTCTCGGTAGCGCTGGTTTGTGATGAGGTGTTACTGATCGTGCCTGAAACACGGATATAAGCGGTGTCATCTTCTGTTTTCTGGCAGATGGCTTCTGCAAAGAGGTTTAAGGTGGGCAGGCCGAAGTTAACGGCAATACTTCCCGTGTCGTCCAGACGATGGTAATCCGTATGGCCATTTGCCGTGACCTGGGTCTGTAACTCGACACTTTCATCGTCACGACTTGCCAGATCTGTTGCGGTAAAGGCAAAGCTTCGGCTGTTTCCATTGTTTAGTGAGGTGCCGGTGTAATCGCAGGAAATGATTCCGGTAGAAGAAAGACAATCGAGATCTGCCTCCGAGGTGCTCAGGCTGACATCATCAGGTGATGTGACTCTCAGAGAAAATGAGGAGGTGTCGTTAAGCTCGCTGCGGTTTTCGACCACCACATCAAAGGGCACTGTAACGCTGCCGGTAAAAGCCCCGGCACTGTCTGCAATCGCCAGGTTATAAACAGGCGCACCGCCGTCTGCGGTGGCTCCTTCAATCATGTCGAGGAATCGGCTGACACGGGTATATACACCGGGGTTGGAATCGTCACCACACTCATACCCCCAACTGGTAATACCAACCTGCGGGCTGTCATTCAACGAGCTGGACGTCATGAAAAGAGGGCCGCCACTGTCGCCTTGACAGGAGTCCTCGCCAAAAGTATCTCCAGCATCCGGTGTGGGTTCATTGGCACACAGCATGCTGGATATAATGAGCTCCCCTTCGGCAAGATAGAGTGACTGGCAGTTGCTGTTTGTCAGGTAGTTAAGGGCGACTTCGTGTAGATCCGAAGGAAAACCCAGTTCTCCCTCTCCGTCGTAGAGACCCCAACCAAGAGCGGTAACGATATCGTCATAGGACTCGGCCTGTTCCAGGACTTCGTCAGTGCGTTCAAGCGCCAGAACTGCTGTCGATATTGTGCTCTGGCTTACATCGGCGGGCTCTGCCAGTTTGATAAGGCCAATGTCATAGCCACTGCCGGAATCTTGGAAAAAACTGTGGACATACCAGTCTTCCACATCCAGAAGGCGGGTATCGTTCGGCCCAACCTCCAGGGAATGGCTGCCGACAAGGATCTCTAATTCGGAAGGAGGGATGGCCGGCGGCTCGGGAGGATAAAAGCAGTGTGCTGCGGTAAGCACCCATTCTGGAGAAATCAGGGTGCCGCCACAGAATTGTGAATTGAAGACAGGGCGAGTATCGCCCTGGCTAACCAGGTATTCCTTGCGTGCTTTGTCGACCAGGGCAGCCAGAGTGCCCCAGCTCGCGTCAGCTTTTTCGCCGCCGATAATTTTTTCCTGGGCAGTATTGGCGAGGACTGGCGAGCCAAAGAGTGCTCCCGCCAGCAGTATGGCAACAGAATATTTCATGGTTCTTCCCCAAGGTAAGCAATACTTCAAAAGCCGCCATTCTAGGAAATGAGGAACTGAAGGTATGTAGGCTATGGCTTACATGCGGGGTTGCCGAAAGATTATTGTGAACCAGGTCCCGATAACCTATGGGCTGAGCCTGGTTCGGGAAGCGGATTCCCGAACCGCTCCAGATATTCCTTGCCGATTTCAATCGCCCCTACATGATTCAGGTGGCTCTCATCCCGGTACAGCGGGATACCGTTGAGGACGGTCTGGCAGCGTTGGTCGTCGCAGAGCACCTTGCGCGGGTTGATCCATTGCACGTCGGGGAAGCGCTGTTTGGCGGCTTCCCGGAAGCGGTAGAAGTTCTGTAGGTCTTCTTTCACTTTTGTCGCGCTGATGGAGCAGTCGTCCATGTTTTTCAGCAGGCATTCGGCAAAGTCGGTGGAGGGCAGTTCTGGAACGTCCTCGAGCATGACGACGGTGTGGCCCTGGTCTTTCAGCCAGCCGATGGTGTCCAGGAAATGTGCCTGGAAAGCGTCGTTTTCCAGATAGGCACTCCACCAGGCGCCTACGAAAACGGTCATGGGCCGTTCGCTGAGGTAGTCGCTGAGTGCCTGGTTGCGGGCTACCTGGGTGGGGTCGGCGGCCTGGACTTCTTTGGCGATATGGGCGGGCAGGAACGGTGTCGAGGCCCGGGTGACCATTAGCAGGGAATAGTCGGTGTCCTGGATCAGCTGCTCCACAAAACCGATCTGGGCGATGGCGTGGGAGTCGCCGATCAGCATGGCGTTGGGCTGGCCGTTTTCCGGTTGGGCGCCGAACAGGCAGGCCTTGCCCTGGTTGAATGCCACCGGGTCGCCCTTGAAGCAGCGCTTGTAGAGGTCCGCCGGGTTGTTGTTGGCGATGATGCGGTACAGCTCCCTACGCTCTTCCGGGATGCGGAAGCTCAGGTCGTCGGCGATGCGGATGGTGGACTGGATGGCCCAGATGATCAGCAGCGGCACGAAGATGAATACCATGAAGGATTTACGGAAGCTCCAAGGGCGGTGTCGATAGCGGTTTTCCACGAAGCGAAAGCTCAGCCATGACAACAGCACGACCAGGGCCATCAGCCCCAGGCGAATGGGCCAGGTGAGTTCAATGAGTTGGTAATGCAGCAGGGCCACCGGCGGCCAGTGCCACAGATACAGCGAATAGGACAACCCGCCAAGAAACACCATTACCGGCAGGCTCAGCAGCCGGGCGGTGAGGGTGGTGCCCTGGTGCAGGCCGGCGTAGATCACCATGGCGGTGCCCAGGGTGGGCCACAGGGCGTTGTAGCCCGGGAAGTGATCATGCTTGGTGAGCAGCAGGCCGGTGGCCACGATCATGGCCAGGCCCAGGCCGGCCAGCACTTCCGCGGTGGGGCGGTTCAGGGCGGGAAGCTGGCGGCTGAACAGGGCCACACCGGTGCCCAGCATGAATTCGAACAGTCGTGCCGGCAGCAGATAATAGGCGGCAGCGGGCCAGCTGGCCGCCATGTAAACGGACAGGGCGAAGGTCAGCACCAGGGTAATACGAAACGGCCAGTGTCCGTTCCGCCCCTTGCCGAAGCGGTAGGCCAGGTACAGCGCCAGCGGCCAGATCAGGTAGAACTGTTCTTCCACGGCCAGCGACCAGGTATGCAGCAGCGACAGGGACTGGGTGGCCGGGGCGAAGTACTGGGTCAGTTCGTCGAAGTAGTAGATGTTGCTCAGCCCCACCAGCGAGGCGATCCAGCTCTTGGCGAAGATGTAATAGGCATCGCCAATATAGAACGGCGAGATCATCAGGAAGGTGACGGTGGAGACCAGCAGGAAGACGGGCACCAAACGGCGGATGCGCCGGGCGTAGAACTCGCGGAAGCGGAAGGTGCCTTTTTCGAAGGCCCGCTCCAGTAGCTGGGTGATCACGAAACCGGAGATAACGAAGAAGACATCCACGCCAATAAACCCACCGGTGATGCCGGGGACCTCGAAGTGATAGAGGATCACCAGAATCACGGCCAGGGCACGCAGGCCCTCGATATCGGCACGATAGCTGGGTTTGGCCGTCACGATCATGTCTCCGGGTGGCTGGTGGGCAAACCGGGAAGAATAAAGGCCCGAAGCAGGGCAAACAAGGCGGAAGGTTGTGCACGGTGGATTGTGGCTCGACAGCCGGCGAGGGAACCGGAATCATGGCGAGAATCAGATTCACTGCTTTATCGGGAGAGTATTGTGTCCAAGTCCCTGCCGTTTTCCCTGCTGGAACTGGCGTCGGTGCGTGAAGGCGACACCATTGGCCAGACGCTGGAAAACAGTGTCGCCTATGCCCGCCATGCCGAGTCACTGGGGTTCAACCGTTTCTGGCTGGCCGAGCATCACAATATGGAAGGCATCAGCAGTGCCGCCACCTCGGTGCTGATCGGCCATATTGCCAATGCCACCCGGCGCATCCGTGTCGGGTCCGGAGGTGTCATGTTGCCCAATCACCCACCGCTGGTGATCGCCGAGCAGTTCGGCACCCTGGAGATTCTGCATCCCGGACGCATTGATCTGGGCCTGGGGCGGGCACCGGGGACCGACCCCATGACCAGCCGTGCCCTGCGCCGGGAAGGGCTGGGGGCGGAGCAGTTTCCCGATGACGTGGCCGAGTTGCAGCGTTTGCTGGGGCCGCTGGATCGGTCGCGGCCGGTCAATGCCATTCCCGGTGCCGGTACCCAGGTGCCGATCTGGTTGCTGGGCTCCAGCCTCTTTAGTGCACAACTGGCCGCCCAACGCGGTTTGCCTTATGCCTTCGCGGGCCATTTTGCCCCTCGCCTGTATCGAGAAGCGCTGCGTATCTATCGGGACCAGTTCCAGCCCTCTGCCCAACTGGACAAACCCTACGCCATGCTGGCGGTGCCGGCGGTGGCGGCTGACACCGATGAGGAGGCCCGTTTTCTCACCACCACCAGTTACCGGCGCATTCTTTCCCTGTTCCGGGGGCAGCCGCTGTGGATGCGGCCGCCGGTGGAAAGCATGGACGGCCTGTGGAACCCGGAGGAGGAAGCCGGGGTAAGAGGCTTTCTGGCGCTGCAACTGCTGGGGACTGCCAGTTCCATCGAAGGGCAGTTGGCGCAGGTGCTCGACAGTGTGGAAATTGATGAACTGATGGTGACGGTGGATCTGTATGACCCGGCAAAACGTCGCCACGCCCTGGATATTCTGGCGTCCTTGCCGCAGTTTCAGCGCTCAGCCCCGTGACCCCAAGACCGTTGGAGCCTTGCTCGCAAGGCGAAGGTTTCAGCAGGCACTGAGCCTGATTTGACCCTTCGCCTTGCGAGCAAAGCGCCAACGGAGAGTTTAAGGGGTTTGGGCTGCCGTGGGCCGCGAGCGCAGTGCCAGTAGCAAGCCTGTTATCAGGATCAGGATGGCAGGGGCGCCGCCCCCACTGCTGCCTCCACCGCCGACAGGGGCGGGGGAGGGGTATCGCAGTGTCAGGGTGTCGGTATTGTCCGTATCGCCGGGGATATCTTCTTCTTTGGCGTCACCGGTAAACGTGACGTCGCGGCTTTCGCCGCTGTCGGAGGAAAAGGTCAAGGTCAGGGTCTGGCTGGCGTTCGCGGGCAGGTCGCCCACCGGGCAGCTTAGCGGGTTGGATTGCGTGCAGCCCAGCGCCTCGGCGTTGGCCAGGGTGGTATTGACTGGCAGTGAAAAGTGGATTTCTCCGCCAGTGGCGTCATTGAGCGTGGAGCGGTTGCTCAGGGTTACCGTCACCGTGGCCTCACTGGCATTACCGCTTTGCTGGACGGCGGACAGGGCCAGGTCCGGGTTGTCCGAGAAGATCACTTCCTGGCGGATGCGATTGTTGCGCAGCCGGTAATCATCCTGGTCTGCACTGGCTGCCAGCATGACGGTAATCGCCTGGTCGCTGCTGCCGTTGGCTTCCAGCAGAATTTCGCCGTTGCTGCCGGTGCCGGCCGCCAGGCTCATATTCAGGGTGCACTGGTTGGGGCCGAACAGGCCTCCGGAAGCCTCACAGCCCGGCCAGTTGAATTCAGCGGTGGCGGTCTGTTCTCCCTCCAGCGACAGCGTCAGCACCGGGGTGTCAGCGGTATTGTCATGGCTGTGGTTTTGCAGGGACGCCGACAGGGTCTGGGTGCCGTTAAGTGGCTGGTAGAACCGGGGTAGCGGGGTATGGCTCCACTGTGGGGCCAGGTCCACCAGCGGCACCCCACCGGCCTGGCTCATGCTTTCCAGTGCCCGGGTTTCCGCAGAGACATGGGTGTAGCCACCGGGCGAGCCTGTGGCGCAGGTGTTCAGCCCGAAGCTGGTAATCCCCACCAGCCAGGGGGAGCGCTCACGGCCGAGAAACAGGGGGCCACCGCTATCGCCGAAGCAGGAATCCTGGTTGACGCCATTGACCGGGTTCAGCTCGGCGGCACAGACAACAACCTCGGAAATGGTGAGTGGGGATAGGTTGCGGCATTGCTGTTGCGGCACATAGTCCAGTTGTACCTCCTGCAGGGTGTCGCTGAGCGAACCGTCACTGGTGGTGCCCCAGCCCAGGGAGGTGACGGCTTCGTCCCGTTGTGAAAACGGCAGGTCTTCCAGTTGATCAAAGAGGGAAAGGGTACCGATGCTGGGCCACTGGGTGTTGCTCTGCGGGTTGATTCGCAGCAGAGCCAGGTCGTGGTTGAGATTCTCGTAATCGGGGTGGATCAGAATTTGCTGAACATCCGGGCTATGCCCTTCGTCCCCGATATAAACCCGGACGTTAGCTGCTGGTACAAAACTGCTGTTGCCGTTGCCGTCAACCGTTTCCAGACAATGGGCTGCGGTAAGAATCCAGTCTTCGCTCAGATGGCTGCCGCCGCAAAGCTGAAATCGTTCCTGGTTAGGATCATCCACCACAATCTGTGCCATCCAGGGCCAGCGATTGGCAGGGGCGTCGCTGCCGCCAACGATACGCGGACTGGCGGTATTGGCCTCGGCAAGCGTGACCAGACCGGTAAGGATGAGCAGGACAGAGCAGCGACAGAGAGACATGACGACAACCATGGATACGTTGTCGTCAGTTTAGCGCTTTTCCCGTCATGGCTCTGTGAGCGAGTGTATCCCCGCTTACCGCATGGGTGGCGCGTGGGCCAGCCAGTGTTCGTCTTCTTCGCTGGTGCGGGCCATGGAGGTCTGCAGGTGGCTCAGGGCCTGCTCCAGGGCCGCGTCACCGTCGGTGAGGGTCATCACCGCGGCGCGCAGGCCCGGGTGGCGGTCGCGCAGGTCGTTGAGCAGTTGCTCGGCCGCCGCCGTGGCGGTGCAGGGCAGCAGCAGGGCCAGGTGGGTCTCGTCGTAGCGGGCCGCCACATCGCTGCGGCGAATCCGCTGGGCCACCCGGTCGGCCAGCAAGGGCAGTTCATCATGCTGCACCAGTGCCAGGGTCAGCGGGGAGGAAATGCGGTCGTGTAGCGGTACCAGCCAGCCGGCGGTGCTGATCAGCGCCTCGCGGCTGATGAAGTCCGTATCCGGGTCGCGCCAGGTGGCTTCCAGCGCCGCCCGCGACAACACCTGGTTGCGCCAGATCATCAACCCGAAATAGAGCATGCAGGCACTCAGCGCTGCCACCAGGAACAGGCTGGCGGAGGCCGTGGAGGTGGTGGCATAGCTCAGCCGGATCGGCAGTACGAAGGCCAGCACGATTTCCGCGGCGGCCAGCATGATCAGAAACCGTTTCAGGCCATGCAGCAGGCCATTGCTCAACACCGCGATGAACAACAGGGCCATGGTGGGCGGCGGATCGCCGGCATCCAGTAGCAGCACGATGCCCAGGGTCAGCAGATCCAGGGCCGAGGCAAAGGCATCCGCGTTGGCCGGTCGCCAGAACAGCAGCAACAATTGCAGGCCCACATAGGCGGCAAACAGTAACCAGGGGGTAGCCTTGGGCAGGGTGAAGAAAAAGTGGTCGGCATGGTGAAAATACATCACGGCCAGGCAGGCAAACAGCGCCCGGGCCAGATACTGCATAAGCACCACACCCTGATCCGAGGTGAGGCGGTTGGAAGTAGTCATAAGTACAACGATCCCCGGTAACTGAACCGCTTATGTTGCGTCAGGGTTGCGACGGAATAAAGCGGCCTGCGGGTGTAATCTTGTTAAAAGTGAGAATTTTGATCCATTTGGTTAATCAGTATGCGATGGTCCGGTAATAAGATCGGCCAATCATCCTTTCAGGACAGTATAAGGAGGCAGTGTGGACCACAGCGTGAATGCACCCTTGCGGGATAATGTGCGGCTTCTGGGTGACTTGCTGGGCGAATGTCTTCGCCAGCAGGCCGGAGAGGCCATGTTTGATACCATTGAGCGGATCCGCCAGGCGTCGGTCGCTACCCGGGGCGACGCCGGCGCCTCTCTGGATTCGCTGCGCGAGCTGCTGTCGCCGCTGGATGATGACACCCTGCTGGACGTGGCCCGGGCCTTCAGCCAGTTCCTCAACCTGAGCAATATTGCCGAGCAGCGCCATCGGGAGCGTCTGCATCGTCAGCATCAGCGTTTCCCTGGCGATCCGGGGGGCGACCAGGGCATGCGTGATGTGCTGGAACGGCTCCAGGCCGAACAGATTCCCCGGGAACAGATCAGCGACACCCTCAAGGACCTGTCCGTGGAACTGGTGCTCACCGCCCACCCCACGGAAGTCACCCGTCGTACCCTGATTCGCAAGTATGACCACATGGCCGACCTGCTCAGCGAGCTGGACCGGCCCGACCTCACCGACGACGAGCGTCAGTTCCGCCGGGAAAAACTGCGCCGGGTGATCCTGGCCGCCTGGACCACCGATGAAATCCGCCGCGAACGGCCCACCCCCGTGGACGAGGCCAAGTGGGGCTTTGCCACCATCGAGCAGTCGCTCTGGTATGCCCTGCCGGAAATGGTGCGCCAACTGGAAGCCGAACTGGTCAGCCAGGGCCTGCCGGTACCGCCGCCGGATTGGGCGCCGGTGCGTCTGGCCTCCTGGATGGGGGGCGACCGGGACGGCAACCCCAATGTCACCGCCGAGGTCACCCGCGAAGTGCTGCTGCTGGCGCGCTGGATGGCCGCCGACCTGTATCTGCGCGACGTGGAAAACCTGCTGGCGGACCTGTCCATGAGTGCCGCCAGCGAGGAACTGCTGACGGTCACCGGCCCCAGCCATGAACCCTACCGGGTGGTTCTGCGTCAGGTGCGTGAACGCCTGCGGCTGACCCGCGAACAGATGGAAGCCCGGGTGGAAGGCCTGCCCGTGCCTGAAGGCGAGGCCTACCTGCACCGCGATGAATTGCTTGCCCCGCTGCGGCTGATCGATCGTTCCCTGCGCGATGTGGGGCTGGCGGACATTGCCGACGGGGACCTGAAGAACACCCTGCGGCGCCTCAATGGTTTCGGCATCACCCTGCTGCGCCTGGATATTCGCCAGGAGTCGACCCGCCACGCTGACGCCATTGATGCCATTACCCGTTACCTGCAACTGGGCAGCTACAACGACTGGGATGAAGACCGGAAGCAGGCCTTCCTGGTGGAGGAGCTGCAGGCCCGCCGTCCGCTGATTGATGCCAGCTTCGCCGACAGCGAGGAATGCAGCGCCGACGTGGCGGAAGTACTGGCCACCTGTCGGGTCATCGCCGAGCAGGGCAGCGAAGGGCTGGGGGCCTATGTGATCTCCATGGCCCGGGCTCCCTCGGATGTGTTGGCGGTCATGCTGCTGCAGAAAATCGCCGGCGTCACCGAGCCCATGCGGGTGGTGCCGCTGTTCGAAACCCTGGACGATCTGGACCGGGCGGAAGCCACCATGCAGGCCCTGATGGCGCTGCCGTTCTATCGGGAACGGGTAGCGGACGGTCAGGAAGTGATGATCGGCTATTCCGACTCCGCCAAGGACGCCGGCTTTCTGGGGGCGGCCTGGGCGCAGTACCGGGCCCAGGAAAAACTCACTGCGCTGTTTGCCGAACATGGCATTCCACTAACCCTGTTCCACGGCCGTGGTGGTTCCATTTCCCGGGGCGGTTCACCCACGCGCATGGCGCTGCTGTCCCAGCCTCCCGGCTCCGTGGCCGGCCGTATCCGGGTGACGGAACAGGGGGAGGTGATTCGCTTCAAATACGGTCGCCCGGCGGTGGCCGTGTTCAACCTGGCCCAGTACGTGGCCGCCACCCTGGAAACCACGCTGCTGCCGCCGCGGGCGGCCCTGCCGCAATGGCGCGAGCAGATGCAGACGCTGACGGACGTGTCTGTGGACGGTTATCGCAGCGTGGTGCGCGACGAGCCGGAACTGGTGCGT
>JAKSCQ010000160.1 GCA_022360555.1 Pseudomonadales bacterium | reverse complement strand
GGGCATATGCCACCTCCTCTGGTTAAGAGAAGGTGTCCACTAAAGCGGGGGAACTACAGAGTCCGTTGCAGCAACTTGTTAGGCTTTTTCTCTGAATAAACGCCGCTCCAATATATTAACGCAATCCTCGACAAACCCCCTTTTTTTGTCTGGATCATCATCATATATATTTTTTAAAGCATTTCTCATATTTTTATAATATTTCTTTCGACTTAAAACACGTGAAGATATAAACCTAAACTTAAGGCCGCTACATTGTACAACGGATAATGTATACGCCTCATCTTGCTCTGAAGTACCTTTAAGAGGGAGGGATAGATTTTCCCCATCTTTACCTGGCGATAAGTCAGAAAGTATTACAGACCTCGTTTCATCCCTGTCGTCTGGACATGGAACTATCAAAGTCCCAAACCGATTAGAATAGCTAACAACCTCGCCAAAACTAATCCCATGCTGAATTATATTTTGCCCATTCTTTGCTGGATCATATTCATACAAGTCGCATTTAAAGTCCAATTTCCCATTAGATAACAGTTGCTCATATTGTTCTGGAAAAAGTTTTTTTAATGCATATAACTGAACGTCACGCTTTATGAAATAATCTAAGTGTTTTTTTCCAGTTAGAATTTCTAAGAGAACACCCTTTCTATCTTCAGATAAATTCAAGACATCAATTTTCTCAAGCAGCTCTTCTTCACTCGTATTTTGGAATAAACTTAAAATATCTTGAGGTAGTGGCTCATAATTTGTCACGGCTTATCATATTCCTCTCTTAAATTTAACTCACTCAACTCTCACAGAGCCTAACTCGGAGCGCACCGGTGGCCTTTACAGAGCAAAGCGTCGTAAAGGGCATCCGTGTGACGCGAATTGTTAGACATCTATACCCCGACTCGATTCCTTGTAACCGCTGAAAATCCCAAATCGGTGAGATAGATTGGGAACTCTGATTTAATAGCTCCGTGGCATCTATTAACCAAAAATTCGACGTCCTCAATCGCCTTTTTGACCGACATTTCAGATATTGGAAGTGGCGATATTTTTGGCCTATCACAATTGTGAATGCAGTCATGCCGACGTTGAAAAATAAGCTCGTATCGTTCTTTTACTTTGTCCAATGCATCCTTGCGAGCTTTACCTTTCTGAGATGGGTTTAGCTTTCGATAGTTGGTAGCTGTAATTCCAAACACTCTTTGTTTTGATTCAGGGTGAGTGATCCATGGCTCAATAGCATCCGCTGCCAATAACTTATGCCCCTTCCTAAAAAAGTGATTGAAAAGCTGCTGTATTTTTCCAAGAGAAAGCACATTTTCTTCCTCGATGAGCTCCCTCGCTGCCATTCGCCACCGCCATCCACCATTTGCTTGACGCAGCATGGCAGTTACCGGAAGTTTTAAATTGTTCAGTCTGTCAGGTATCTCAATGCCCGATTCAATTTCCTTTGCTTGAATAGCCTTAGCCACTAAATCTGCATAGGCATCGGAAAAATAAGCATCACAAGCACCTACACCCATCATCCAGCCAGCACGGAGAATATCGTCTTTGACCATCCCTGTAGCTTGCTGCTCGGCATGGCCAAGTAAATCCCGAGCCCGGACAATATCGTCGGCAAAATGACTCATTGCGGTGTCAAGCACTTGCTCTCCTTATTTGTCTAACAGGTATTAGGAAGCCGCCCCGAATATCCAATGAACGCGCCGGCTTCATATCACCAAATACAAATTTGCATATCGAAAGATAAAAGCAGAAAAGTCAGTCAGTTACAAACCGGTCTGTTTACGCATGATTCAATATGTTGACCTCTTCTTTTCCCTGACCCAATAACACTGGTCATAAAGGCAGCGTTATTGAGAACAGGATCCAGCCATGCCCAAGGCGCGTGCGGGGAGACCCAGGAAGGCGAGCAAAGGGGACACCGTCAAACTGGCATGCTTATAACGAAGCCGCTGCAGAAGCGGCTCTTGCGGGATAAAGCCCAGACAGGCTCTGCGCGTGATTCGCCCCTCAAGCGGTCTTATTCGCTTCGCGCACCCTTCGGCCGCACGGAACTGATGCGTGGCTCCGCTACGTTCCGTTCCTGCGGCGGCGTTTTAGATAGCACGGGGAGGTTATTGCGATTTGCCGTCGTAGAGTTCCACCGGCACGGTGGCCAGGTCGATGTCTTCCAGGCAGCGGATGTTGATGGCCGCCATGGCGGAGCCGTCCGGGGCCTTGCCTTCACCGAAGGGGTGCATGCCGCAGGTGGGGCAGAAGTGATGCTGGATCACATGCTTGTTGAAGGTATAGGTGGACAGCGGGGCGTCCGGGTTGTCCAGTTGCAGTTGGTCGCGGGGCACGAACCACAGCAATGAACCCTTGCGTGAACAGATGGAGCAGTTGCAGGCCAGCGCGCTTTCCAGCTCACCCTGCACGGCAAACGCGATACTGCCGCAATGGCAACTGCCTCGATACGTGGTCATGGTTTCCTCCCTGAACCCGATGGTTACTCGCTGCCCGTCCTGGCCAGCCCTGGCACAGGGCCAAGCAACAGCGCCGGGGTGCTGTCGGCGGACCGGTAGCGGGCCTTCATTTCCTGCAAATGCTCGCGGGCCTCGCCCTGCAGGAAAGGCTCTTCCAGACAGATGATCTGGTACACGCCGTGGCGCATCAAGGCCTCGTCCAGTTGTTCGTCCTCCAGGGCGTCCGGGCGCAGGCCCTGCACCAGGGATGCCCAGGATGACATCAGCACCCAGGTGTTCACCATCAGCCCTTCCAGTTGTTCATTGTCCAGGGACAGGATGCCGCTGCTGCGAAGCTCTTCATAAATCACCCGCCCGCGTTGCAGCACCGTCTCCACAAAACGCTGGTAGCGCTCGGCCAGATCCGGGTCCGCATGCAGGAAGTGGGTCAGGTCCCGATGAAAGAAGCGGTATTGCCACATGGACGCCAGCAGCCCCTCGAAGTAGTAGGTCTTGATGGTCCAGGTCAGCGGGCCCTGGGGGGCTGCCAGCAATTCCAGCAGGTCCGCCTGGTAGGCCTCGAACAGGGCCGACACGATCATGCCCTTGTTGCGGTAGTGGTAATACAGGTTGCCCGGGCTGATCCCCAGCGCCTCGGCGATGTGGTTGGTGGTCACATTGCGCTCGCCCTGCTTGTTGAACAGGGCCAGGCTGGTTTGCAGTATTCGTTCTTTTGTGCTGGTCATATCAGGCCAAATGTTATGTTTTCGCTACCGCTGGTTGACTCCTAGAGTAATTACTCTAAAAATCACTGGCAAGGCTAAAATTTGACCGGCGGTCCCTTCGTGCCGGTCTGGCCATCATACAAAACTAATGACCTCGGGAGGCGAGAGACCATGGTCGCCGAAGTGAAAGAACTGCAAGGCAACAGCACGGAAATCGAGCGGATGCGCCGCATCTTTGATGCCCAGAAGGCCGCATTCCGCCAGCACCCCTACCCCAGCGCCGAGCAGCGCATTGAGCTGATGGGTCGCATCAAGCCCCTGCTGCTGGACAACATGGACGCCTGGGTGGAGGCCGTCAGCAACGACTTCTCCAACCGCGCCGAGGACGAAACCAAGCTGGCGGAAATCATGCTCAGCCTGGAAGCACTCAAGTACAACAGCAAGAAGCTGCGCAAGTGGATGAAACCGGAAAAGCGCAGCGTCAGCGCCCTGAGCTGGCCGGGCAAGACCTGGGTGGAATACCAGCCGCTGGGCGTGGTGGGCATCATCGTGCCGTGGAACTACCCCATCCAGCTTGCCATTGTGCCCATGCTCACCGCCCTGGCTGCCGGTAACCGCGTCATGGTGAAGATGAGTGAAGCCACCCCGCGCACCGGCGCCCTGCTGGAAAAGCTGGTCAGCGAGGCCTTCCCGGAAGAGCAGGTGGCGGTGGTCAATGGTGAGGTGGATGTGGCCCAGGCCTTCTCCGCGCTGCCGTTCGACCATCTTCTGTTCACTGGCTCCACCGCCGTGGGCAAGCACATCATGCGTGCCGCCGCCGCCAACCTGACTCCGGTGACCCTGGAGCTGGGCGGCAAGAGCCCCTGCATTATCGGCCAGGACTTCCCCATGAAGGACGTGGCCGAGCGGATTGCCTTCGGCAAGTGCATGAACTCCGGCCAGACCTGTGTGGCCCCGGACTACATTCTCTGCCCGGAAAACCGGGTGCGCGAATTCGTGGAGGCCTGGACCGAGCAGGTGAAGCAGTCCTACCCCACCATGGTGGACAACCCGGACTACACCGCCATCGTCAACGAGCGCCAGCTCAACCGCCTGCAGGGGTACCTGCAGGAAGCCCGCGAGAAGGGCGCCGAGGTGATCGAAATCAACCCGGCCAACGAGGACTTCAGCGGCAGCCAGAAGCTCCCCCACACCATGGTGCTGAACGCCACCGACGACATGCAGATCAGCCAGGATGAAATCTTTGGCCCAATCATGATCGTGGTGCCCTACAAGACCCTGGACGACGCCATCAACTACGTGAACGAGCGCCCCCGTCCGCTGGCCCTGTACTACTTCGACTGGAACCAGGCCAATGGTGACCGGGTGCTCAAGAACACCCACTCCGGCGGCGTCTGCCTGAACGACACCATCTCCCACGTGGGGGTGGATGACATTCCGTTCGGCGGCATCGGCCCGTCGGGCATGGGTGCCTACCACGGCCCGGAAGGCTTCAAGACCTTCTCCAAGGCCAAGGGCATTTACAAGAAGGGCAAGTTCAACCCCACCAAGTTCATCCTGCCGCCTTACGGCCGGGGCATGCACAAGCTTATCGACAAGTACATGCTGAAATGATCAGTTTCAAGTTCAAAGTATAAAGTTTAAAAGCGCGGGAAAGGCCTTTGTCCTGGGACAACCACACCCGCGCCATTACCGTTAATCGCGGGCAAGGCATTACAAGACTCAACAACCCCAACCGCGTTGTAACTTTCAACTTGCTACTTTCAACTCAAAAAAAGAAGAGTGCGCTATGGACCAGGGAATTAACCGCCGCGGCTTTCTCAAGCTGAGCGCTGCCGGCAGTGCTGTGCTGGCCACCGGTTCCAGCCTTGCCCTGCTGACCGGTTGCTCCAGCAACGATGGCCCCGCCGAGGGCTACCGTTTTTTCCGCCAACAAGACGTTGATTTGCTGACACCACTGGTCGGCGCGGTGCTGGGCTCGGCCCTCACCGACGTCGGCGCCACCGCCGAGGACGGCATGAAAGCCTTCGACGACCTGCTCGAGGGCGGCATGCCCGGCACCCGGGCCGCCCTGCTCGAGGTGCTTGATCTGATGCAACTCGGCGCCGCCCGCTGGTTTATCACCGGCACCTGGGCCAGCTTTGCCGAGCAGAGCGAAGCACAGCTCCAGCAGACCCTCAGCGAGTGGTCCGCCAGTGAGCGGGGCCTGTCCCGCATGGTCTTCAAGGGCCTGACCCAGCCGATTTTCATGGCCTGGTATGTGAAACCCCAGGCGGCACGCAGCACCGGTTACCCCGGGCCGCCGCAGAATATCGTCGCCTGAGATTCCGGCTTTTACATCGACTACTGCACCAGCCAGAGAATAAAAGGACAACGCCATGCAGGACCTGTCAAAACTCAATATCAAGGGCATCAAGGACCCGTGGAAAGCCGGCCAGGAAAACGGCTGGGACGTGATTGATGGCCGTACCGTTTCCGCCGACCGTACCCTGGAAGCCGACGTGGCCATCATCGGCACCGGGGCTGGCGGTGGCGTCAGCGCCGAAATCCTCGCCAAGCGCGGTCTCAAGGTGCTGCTGATCGAAGCCGGCAAGCTGATGACCAACCAGGATTTCTCCCTGGACGAAGGCCAGGCCTACCGCGACCTGTATCAGGAAGGCGCCCTGCGCGCCACCAAGGACTTCGGCATGACCATCCTGCAGGGCCGCACCGTGGGCGGCACCACGGTGGTCAACTGGACCAGCTCTTTCCGTACCCCTAAGGAAACTCTGGATTATTGGCATCAACAATTTGGCGTACAGGGCATGAGCCGCCAGGGGATGGACCCCTGGTTCCAGAAAATGGAAAAGCGCCTCAATGTCAGCAAATGGGCCATGCCCCCCAATGCCAACAACGATGTTCTGCGCGCGGGCTGCGAATCCCTGGGCTGGAACTGGGACGTGATTCCCCGCAACGTGGCGGGCTGCTGGAACATCGGCTACTGCGGCATGGGCTGCCCCACCAATGCCAAGCAATCCATGCTGGTGACCACCTTACCGGAAGCCATGAACAACGGCGCCACCCTGCTGTACAGCGCCCAGGCCCACCGGTTGATCATCGAGGGTGATACGGTTACCGGCGTGGAAGTGCGCCCGCTCACCGACGGAAAAGTCCCCACTGGTGCCACTGTCACCGTCAAGGCCAGAACCGTGATCGCCGCCGGTGGTGGCATCCAGTCCCCGGCGCTGCTAATGCGTTCCGAGGCACCGGACCCCAACGGCCTGGTGGGCAAGCGCACTTTCCTGCACCCCACCAGTTTCACCTTCGGCATCTATGACCGCGAGATTGCTCCCTACTATGGAGCACCCCAGTCTCTGTACTCCGACGAATTCACTTTCAAGCATGGTGTGGATGGGCCGGCAGGCTACAAGCTGGAAGTCATGCCCATGCACCCGGGGCTGAGCACCGCCCTGATTGGTGGTTTCGGTGCCGGTGCCCGCGAGGAAGTCGAACGCCTGCCCAACCTTTCATCTTCTATTGCCATGCTGCGTGACGGCTTCCATGAAGACAGCCCGGGCGGCACCGTTGAACTAAGAGACAACGGCGAGCCGCTGCTCGACTATCCGTTAAATGATTATCTGCTGGATGGAGCCAGACGTACCCACCTGACCATGGCGGAAATGCATTTTGCCGCTGGCGCCAAAATGGTTCGTCCGAGCCATGCCCACGCCGGCTATTACACGTCATGGAAAGCGGCGAAAGCCGCCATCGAAGGGTTTACCTACGACCCGGTGATCACCGGGCTGGGCAGTGCCCATGTGATGGGCGGTTGCACCATGGGGGAAGATGACAGCCGCTCGGTGGTCAACAGCGACGGCAGCTACAAGCACCTCAACGGCCTGTATGTGATCGACGGCTCGGTGTTCCCCACCAGCCTGGGCGTCAACCCGCAGCTCACCATCTACGGTATGAGCGCGCGCAACGCCTCGGCACTGGCCGCCAAACTGAAAGCCTGACCGCAAAACCGGGAAGGGAAGTCATGCACCGCATGACTTCCCGCGCCCCACTCACTGACTACCCGAACGCCCTGAACCCCGCCCAGATCAGACCCCCGACCATCACCGGCAACGTCAGGAACATGAACCAGTAACTCATGAACAGGGTGTAGAGCAGGGAGCTGATATCCACGCCCAGCACGATACAGGTTTCCGCCTCAGCCGCATCCAGTCGCACCCCTTTCCAGGACGCGATGGCCGATGCCAGCAGGTTAAGCAGCATGGGCAGCACGCCGATCAGAATGCTGAGCAAGGCGATGGTTCCTGCTGACATTGTTTCTTCCCCCTTTCACACCCTTTAGCGGTAGCCACAAAATCGAAAGTCGTTGGCGCCTTGCGAGCAAGGCGCCAACAGCCATTAACGTAACGGCGTAGTGTGCATCAGGCACTGCTGCCAATCCGGTGACAGTTCACGCATCAGGCTGGCCGCCTGGAAATAGCCCCATACCGACACGGCCACCAGAAACAGCACCACCAGGAAAAACAGCAGCGGACGAAGGCGGGCACGAAGGCCGTGGACATAGCGGGTAGGGCGGAACACCTTTTCGCCGGGCAGGGGTGATTGGCCCAGCATCAAGGTGCAATAACTGCGACGGCCCTCCAGGGCCAGTACGATCAACGCCAGGCCCAATGGCAAACCGACAAACATGCCGAAGAACACCAGCTCCAGACCATTGAGGCTGCCGTACTGCTGGCAGTGCGCGGTTTCCAGATAGCGGTCGAACCAGGGAAAGAACACGAACTGCGTGAGCAGAAACACCGGCAGGGCCCAGGCGGCATGGAACAACAACAGGCGAACCCGTTCTCCGGTGCTGTACTGCGGCGCCCAACCGGCCATGCCTTCCCCCTGACTCTTTCCGCCCATCGCTCCTGCAATTGCGATGGCTTTTATTAAGCTCTTCGCGGATTTTAGGGAAAGTTAAGCGGCCTGGACATCAGAAGTCTGACGCTCAAACCAAACCCGCTTGGGCGGCGACACCAGGTTTGCAATGCTTGTGATCATAGTGGCAGGTACATTGCGCTGGTACATGGACCAAGCTTGGGGGCAGCCGGTTTTCTGCCTTTCGCGTCAGACGTCCGACTTCAGACGTCTGACCCATCTGCTTTCCTGCTAATCCGCGTTGAACCTTTTATTGTTCAGGGAGCATTGTTACAGAGCGGCTCCGCTCTCGTCACGTCGCAGCACAAAGAAGAAGGGGAGCGTCATGCCTTTCAGGTCCATGATGCCCAGCACGGTGTTGTCATCCACCTTGCGGAACACATCGTTGATGGGCAGGTTGTCGTAGACCATGGTGGCGGTGGCCTTGCCGCGATAGGTGGTCATGCGCAGACGGGCGGCGGACTTGCGACCGGACAGCAACGGCAGCATCCACTGGAACACTTTGCCCACAAAGGCCGATTTCATAAACGGCATGCGATCCAGCAGCCCCAGCCCCGGCATGGCCAGCAGCGGTTTTACCGCTGTGAGTTTGCCGGACACCTTGCGAAAGACCAGCGGGTGTACATGCTCCTCGCTCTCAAAGCGCTTGCCGTGCCAGTGACAACGCTCCAGCACCCCGTCCAGCGGGTGGCCGGTTTCGAAGCCTTCCCCTTTCCAGGCCCCGAGCATGAAGTCCGTATCGATGGGTTCCAGCGCGTCGAAAATGGCCAGCGCATCCTCCCGGGAAACCCGGCCTGTCCGTTGTGCCGCCGCAAAGCTGATTTCCTGCAAACCGGCCTTGTCCGCCTGTGAAGTCCCCATGCTGCTCTCCTGCCTTTGCGCCAATCGTGGAGCCATCACGCTAGGCAGAAGCCGGCACAATCGCCAGCACTTGTGCGCTATTGTCAGGCAATGGCGTTCACCAAAAACACCATGCATTGACCAAAACGGTCTTTTGCCAAAAAGACGAACAGGAAAGGAGAAAAATGACAGGCAATTGTTTACTGCGCCCTCAAGAAAACACCGTCATGCCGAAGTTATTCGGGTCTGAGGTCGGACGTCAGAAGTCTGACGCGATAACCGGAAAAGCCACCGGGTTTCTGGTTTCAGTTTTTGGCGTCAGACCTCCGACCCGCATGCATTCCCGTCAATGCTTGTGAGCCTTTGTCCTCCGTGCACACTGCACCCTCGGTAATAACCATCACCCCTTGCAACGCCGTTCCTCCCGCAGGGCCGCCGCACTCTCTTCCAGCCGTTGCTGTTCGCGGCCCAGCAGGGTGCTGACCTGTTTCAGTTCGCGGATCTTGTCATCCACCGCCGCTTTCTTTTCCGCCATCAGCGCCGCCCCCTGTTCGCAGTCGATGGCATCCGAGCGCAGGGCATCCAGCACATCGCGGATTTCACGCAGGGAAAACCCCAGCGCCTTGAGCTGACGTACCATGGCCACCCGCTCCACCGCCTTTTCCGAATAGTCCCGGTAATTGTTGCCACGCCGGCCCACTTCCAGCAGCAGGCCTTCCTTTTCGTAGTAGCGCAGGGTGTGGCGATTGACGCCGGTGCGGGCTTCCAGTTCGGCAATCTGCATGGTGGCTCTCCATCGCGACGGGCAGGGTTGACCTTCGAGCATACTCTACCCTTTACGGTCAGGGGTACCCCACTCAAGGAGGATAGCCATGTCCCTGTTAATCACTGGCGCCACCGGCTTTATCGGCCGCCACCTGTGCACCCGCCTGACCACCGACCAGCACACCGTGCTGGCCCTGCTCCGCGACCCGGACCGTCAACTTCCCCGCCTGCGCGAGCAGGTGGAAGCATTGGGTGGCGATGGCAAGCGCATTCACGCCCTGTATGGTGATCTGGACCAGCCCGGGCTGGGGATCGACACACCGCCTGCCGATATCACTGCCATCATTCATCTGGGCGCCCGTTTCGCCTGGCAACTGGACCGCGACAGCGCCCGCCGCACCAATGTGGCCGGTAGCCTGGCCGTGGCCGAGCTGGCCGCCCGGCTTGGCTGCCGGCTGGTCTTCATCAGCGGCTTCATGCTGGAAAACCACGAGCACCTGCAACGGCTGGGCATCCACACCCACGCCCCGGCCCAGACCCGCTGGGAAGACGTCTATCGCCGGGCCGGTGGCTACGAGGCCAGCAAGCTGGAAGCGGCCTTTGCCGTGCGCGCCCTGGCCGAGTCCCGCGGACTGGAGCTGGTGGAAGTGCAGCCCGCCACCGTGGCCGGGCACAGCCAGAGCGGCGACCTGGACCCGACCCAGCCGCTGTACAGCCTGATGGACAACCTGGCGCGAGGCCGCCTGGCCCTGATCCCCGGCACCCCGGATCACTGGTTGCCCCTGGTGGCGGTGGACCACCTGGCAGCGCTGATCACCAGGGCTGCCACCACCGAGCAACCGCCCACCCGATTGCTGGCCCTGGACCCGCAGACCCCGCCACTGCATGAGCTGCTGGCCAGACTGGCCCCGCCCCTGGGGCGCAAGGCGCCACGGCGCTTTATCCCCATCGGCCTGCTGTCCGCCCTGCTACGGTTGCCGGGCCTGCCACGGCTGATGAATACCTGGCCGGAGGCGCTGCACTTTATCCAGCCGACCCGCTTCGACACCCGCATCAGCGAGGACTTCGCGGCGGCGCAGGGGCTGGTGGCGCCGCCCATGGCCCGGGTGATCCATGCCAGCGCCCATTGCTATGCCAACCAGGGACACATCCGGGCACAGCCCCGTCCGGCCTGACCCTGCACTCCGGCAGGCGCATGGGGTATGCTTGCGGGCACTCGGGTACCCGGACCGGCCAGTCCGGGTACAGTGTTCACTGACAAAGCGAGCCAAGCATGACCAACCGCGTGATTTACCCCGGCACCTTCGACCCCATCACCAACGGCCATCTGGACCTGGTGGAACGGGCCGCCAAGATGTTCGACGAAGTGGTGGTGGGCATTGCCGCCAGTGAGAAGAAAGGCCCCCTGTTTACCCTGACCGAGCGCGTTGAGCTTACCCAGCAGGTGCTGGCCCATCTGCCCAACGTGCGCGTTTGCGGCTTTTCCAAGCTGCTGGCCCATTTTTGCAAGGAAGAGGGCGGCAACATCCTGCTGCGGGGCCTGCGCGCGGTGAGTGACTTCGAATACGAATTCCAGTTGGCCAACATGAACCGCAAACTGGCTCCGGAACTGGAGACCGTGTTCCTCACCCCGGCGGAGCACCTGTCCTTCATCTCCAGCTCCCTGATCCGCGAAATCGCCCTGCTGGACGGGGATGTGAACAATTTCGTGCCGCCGCTGGTAGCCGAGGCGCTGGAGAAAAAGCGCAAGGAAAGGCAGAAATAAGAGTTGCAAGTGACAAGTTTCAAGGTGCAAGGCGCGAGACAGGTCTGATGCTTTTGAAAGACCATGCCCGCGTCCACGCGTTTGAACGCGGGCAAAATCTGGCAGCTACATCCAGCTTGCTTCCGCGTTGCAACTTGAAACTTGTGACTTGCCACTCAGACATAACAACAACGTCGGGCACCAGCCCCCTTGTGGGAGCGGTCGTTCGACCGCGATCTTGCTTCCGGAACGGCGGCATTCGCGGTCGAACGACCGCTCCCACAGGACATACTCAGCCGTATCCACGGAGGACCCCATGCGCTACCTGATCTCGCTTTTGCTGCTGATCACTGTCTCCGCCCAGGCTGCCGGGCCGGGGCAGAATGCGGTGGCCAGTGCTCACCCGCTGGCCACCAAGGCCGGGCTGGATATCCTGGAGCAGGGCGGCAATGCCTTTGATGCTGCCGTGGCCGTGGCCGCCGCGCTGGCGGTGGTGGAGCCCTATTCCGCCGGCATGGGCGGCGGCGGGTTCTGGCTGCTGCACCGGGAAAGTGACGGCCTGCAAACCTTTGTGGATGCGCGGGAAACCGCCCCCGGTGCCGCCATCCCCACCATGTACCAGGACAAGGACGGCAACGTCATGCGCGACTGGGCGGTGAACGGCCCCAGCGCCGCCGGCATTCCCGGCCAGCCCGCCGCCTTTGTTCACCTGGCCGAGAAATACGGCAAGTTACCACTCACTACTACTCTGGCCCCCGCCATTCGGCTCGCCAACGACGGTTTCGAAGTGGAAGCACGCTATCGCAAGCTGGCCGGCTACCGGGAGGATGTGCTCAACCGCTTCCCCGATGCCGCCAGCCTGTTCCTGCATAACGGCAAGGTGCCCCCCGTCGGCCACGTGATCAAGCAGCCGGATCTGGCCCGGGTACTCACCGCCATTGCCGAAAAGGGCCGGGCGGGTTTCTACCAGGGCGAGATTGCCAATCAACTGGTGGAAGGTGTGCAACACGCCGGCGGGATCTGGACGCTGGAAGATCTGGAAGAGTATGAAGTCATCGAGCGGGCTCCCATTGTCACCGGCTTTCGGGGCGGACGCATCATCACCTCGCCGCCGCCCTCCGCCGGCGGCATCGTCATGGGCAATGCCCTCAACATCATCAGCCAGTTCAACAACGGCGAAACCGGGGACATGACCCCGCACATCGCCGTGGAAGCCATGCGCCGGGCCTACCAGGACCGGGCCCGCTACCTGGGCGACCCGGACTTTGTGGATATACCTGTGGATAAGCTGTTGAGCATGGACTACGCCAAGGAGCGGGCCGCCAGCATCACCCTGGACAAGGCCACCCCCAGCGCCAGCCTGGGCGAGCCGGTGGGCGTGCAGGAAGGCACCCACACCACCCACCTGTCCGTGCTCGACCAGGACGGCAACCGGGTGGCCGCCACCCTGAGCATCAACCTGCCGTTCGGCAGCGGCTTCGTACCCCCGGGCACCGGCATTCTGCTCAACAATGAGATGGACGACTTCTCCGCCAAACCCGGCGTGCCCAACGCCTACGGGCTGGTGGGCAGCGAGGCCAACGCCATCGCCCCCGGCAAGCGCCCGCTGTCTTCCATGACTCCCACCTTCGTGGAATTCGACGACCGGGTGGCCATCCTTGGCACGCCGGGCGGCAGCCGCATCATCTCCATGGTGATGCTGGGCGTCATCGAGGCCGCCAACGACAAGCCGGTGGAAGACTGGGTCAGCCGGGTGCGCTACCACCACCAGTACCTGCCCGACGAGGTGCAGGCCGAACCGGAATTCGTGGGCAGCAAGGCAGCCAAGGAACTGATGCTGATGGGCCACAAGGTGGTTTCCACCGGCCGCGACTACGGCAACATGCAGGCCATCCTGTGGCGCAAGGACAGCGGTCAGGTTACCGCCGCCAGCGACCCGCGCGGTATCGGCAGCGCCGAGGTCCGCCCGCCCCGGGCCTTGCCCGCCACTGGCACGGACTAGGGAGACTCCCATGCGGACACGGATCAGTTCAGGCTCGCCCTTGGAAGCGCCCATCGGATTTTCACGGGCGTGCCGGATCGGCAACATGATTTGCGTCGCCGGCACCGCCCCCATCCAGGATGGCGAAACCGCCTTTGTCGGGGATGTGTACGGGCAGACCCGCCACTGCCTGGCCTTGTCCCTGCAAGCGATCGAGGAAGCCGGCGGGCACGCCAACGACATCATCCGCACCCGCATCATGCTGACCGACATCTCCCGCTGGGAAGAAGCGGCAAAAGCCCACGGGGAATTCTTCGCCGAGATTCGCCCCGCCTGCACCTTTGTGGAAGTCAGCCGCTTTATCAAACCGGACTGGCTGGTGGAAACGGAAGTGGATTGCGTGGTTGAGACATAGCGTTCCACTATACGATCAAGCCAATCGAGGGCGAGTCTGACAGCGTGTATTTCCAGTACGCCGCCACCCATACCAAAGGCCGGCAAAAACGCGAAGGACAAGGCACCCTGACACTGTCCCTGGGAGAGTGGATCAATCTGTTCGGCTCCCGCAGTCACACAGGCAACCAAGAGCATGTTTTCGAAGTCATGGTTCGACTGGCCAAACACCAGGAAAAATGAGAAAACCTGTCATTCCTGATATTGGAAAGCCTGACAACCCGGAGCCCTGCCCATGACGGACCTTCTCAACTTCGGCAAACAGATCCTGGCCAGCCAGCCCTTTAGTGCGCTTCTGGGCACGGAACTGGAAACCTTTGAACCCGGCAAGGCGGTGCTGACACTGGCGGTGCGCGATGAACTGAAACAACAGCATGGTTTCGTCCACGGCGGGGTGGTCAGCTACCTGGCCGACAATGCGCTTACCTATGCCGGCGGCTCCGTACTGGGTGACTCAGTCACGTCGGAATACAAGATCAACTACGCCCGCCCGGCCCTGGGCGAAAAGCTGATCGCCCGCGCCACCGTGCTTTCCAGCGGCAAGAAACAGGCGGTGTGCCAGTGCGAAGTTGTTGCCCTTAACAATGGCGAAGAACGTACCGTTGCCTTTGCCCAGGGGACCATCAGCAAGGTGGAACCCAAAGCCTAGGCGTGTAAAGCCACAAGGTTGTTCATAACAGAAAGCCTGCTGCCGCCGTGGGAGGACATTTATTGCAATGACAGCGAACGCTATCAGACCTACCAGCAGGCGGTGACGACATTTAACGATCTGAAATCATGGTACCGCCTGTGCGGCTACAGGACGGTGGAGGTTCCACGCGCCTCTCTCGTCGAACGTGCCAACTTTCTGATTGCCGCCGCGGAATAGAGTCGCTATCCGCTAGCAAAGTCCAGTTGCTCACCATCTTCGGGCACCCACACCTATTGCCGGGTCAACGTGATCAGTGATGCCCTGGGTTTTGCCGACGACACCACCCTGCGTCGCAGCTTCAAGCGTGTCGCGGGGATGACACCGGGCCAGTACCGGCAGCAGTTCGGCTAACCGCGGCTTTGACTTGCTGCTGAACGCCAGTCGTTCTAGCGTTGATCCTCCCAACCGGACAAGGAGTGTCTTCATGAGCTGGTTAGCAGGAACCGATCTGCCGTTGATTCAGGCGCCCATGGCCGGGGTGCAGGACTGGCGTCTGGCGGCGGCGGTCTGCAAGGCGGGCGGGCTGGGGTCGGTGCCGGCGGGCATGCTGGATGCCGACGGGCTGGCCCAACAACTGGCGCACCTGAGCACCGCCACCGACAAACCCTGGAACGT
>JAKSCQ010000337.1 GCA_022360555.1 Pseudomonadales bacterium | reverse complement strand
CCAGGGTCTGCAACAGGGTGCCGTCGCGCAGATCCACCAGATAACTTTCCCGGGACGGGCGGCGCCCCACGAAGAGGGCCAGCGGCAGGAAAGGGTGACGGGCAATGTCGTGACAACGCTCGGCCACCGGGGTGGCGAAGGCGCGGCGTCCATCGAGAAAGTAACCGGCGGCATAATGCTGGCCTGCATCGTCATTGCGGGCGGACAACAGCAGCGGTGACTGGCCGCGTCCGGCCCACAAGGTCCAGCCGCCGATGGCAGCCACTCCCGCCACCGCCGCTCCGGCACCCAGCAGTTTCCGTCGTGTCAGGGGCATGAGAACCTCATGGGCCGTGTCATGTAGGAGCCGTCTCTCGGACGGCGATTTTTCCAACGTCCAGGTGGATCGCCGTCCGAGAGACGGCTCCTACAGGGAGTATCAATCCCCGTCGTTGGCGTTGAAGCCGATCTGGATCCCCAGGTGCTGGGCCAGGTCCACCTGCTGCAGGTTTTCCAGGGTATCCAGGTCCTGATAAAGCGCCTGGAGGGAGGCTTTGCCGGCCGGGTCCTGGACGATTTCCATAAGCGGCGCGGGCAGTGCTTCCAGTTTGTCGCTCACACTTTTGTAGGCGGCATCAATCTGGCTGACCAGTTTGGCATCACCCACCAGCGAACGGACCCGTTCCCACACCGCCTGGGCTCCGCCCAGGGACGCCAGCAGGTTTTCCGTGGAGTGACGGCTGCGCCAGGCTTCTGCCTGGTAGGGCTGGGGCACGCCACTGTTCAGGCGCCCCATGGGTGTGCCCAGTTTTTTCTTGAGGGTATCCACGCCGGTGATCTGCACACGCAGGATGCCACCCAGGGCCTCATCGGCGCTGGCATAGCGGTCATTGGGGAAGCTGATGAGCTGATCGAGCATGCCACCGGACTGCTGCCACAGGTCGAGCACCTCCTGGGACAGTGCCTGCTGGTGCCTGGCGATGCCGATGAGCAACGGGCAGTAGCGATCCTGGTTGGCCGCCACGTCCGTGTTTTCGTCGAAGAGCACATATTCAAACGCGGTCAGGCCCTGCACCACCACGCTGGCCTCGTCCACCTGCTGCTGGGTGGGTTCGGGGGACTGCTCGAGCAGGGCTTCGGTCTGGCGGGCCACCATGTTGCGTTTGTCCGGCCAGAACTGCACCTGCCAGCTACGGTTGCCCTCCGACAGGGGGCCCACCATCAGCGGTTGCAGGTGCGACCAGGCAGCCTGGGTGGCGTGGAAGGTCTGCTTGAGATCGGCCAGCTCCTGCTCGCCGGCGCACCAGGCGCGGCTGCTTTTTACCAGGGCGATGTTGCTGGCGAGCCACTGTTCATGGGCCGGCAACAACACCTGGTTGGCCAGCCGCGTGGTGACTTCCTCGCGCGGGTTGCTGCAGGCGCTGAGGGCAAGGACCGATACCAACACAATGGCGAAACGCATGGAGCCTCCGGGTTACAGGGAGTTGAGGAAGGCCAGCAGCGCGGCCCGTTGCTCGGCATCGAAGGTCAGCACCTTGTCGCGGGACAGGGCGGCTTCACCATCGTGCCAGAGAATGGCTTCCATCAGGTTGCGGGCCCGACCGTCATGCAGGAACTGGGTGTGGCCGTTCACCGCTTCGGTGAGCCCGATTCCCCACAGCGGCGGGGTTCGCCATTCCTGACCATTGGCCAGGAATTCCGGGCGGCCATCGGCCAGCCCCGGGCCCATGTCGTGGAGCAGCATGTCAGTGTAGGGACGGATGGTCTGCCCGGCCAGTTCCGGTTCGGCGGCCTCGCTGGCGGTGGTGTATTTGGGTACGTGGCAGCCCTGGCAGTTGGCCTGGAAGAACAGGCTCTTGCCCTGGAGCACCTGCGGGTCATCCACGTTACGACGGGCCGGCACGGCCAGGTTGCGGGTGTAGAACGTCACATCATCGAGAATGCTGTCGCTCACTTCCGTCTCGCCGCCGTTGGGCATGGCCAGGCAATCTTTCTGGGCAGGGGCGCAGGAATCCGTGGGCACCAGGTGGCTGTTAAGGCCCATGTCGTTGGCGAAGGCTTCGGCATTCTGCTGGCGCAGGCTGGGCTGGCCGGCCTTCCAGCCGAAACGGCCCAGGGCGGTGGTTTTCGTCTCCCGATCCCAGACCCGGTTGGCACGGCCGCTGATACCGTCACCGTCGCTGTCGTCCGGGTCGGCATGGGCAAGGATGTCGTCTTCGCTGATTGCCTCCAGCAGCCCCAGGCCGATCATCGGCGGGGCGATCCGCGCGGAGAACAGGGTGGCCGGGTGCATCTCGCCGTAGGCCAGGTGGGTAAAGGTGAGCCTGGGCTTGCGCAGTTCCACCTGGTGACCATCGGCGAAGGTCATGGTCACCGGTTCGTAGCTCACCCGCACACGACCTTCCGGTTCGATGTCGGGGATGGCGGCATCCTGGAACTGCCCCCCGTAATTGGGCTCGGGAACCAGGCCGCTTTGGGTCAGATCGTCGGTTTCCTCCGCGGGCACGGACAGACGCACCAGCATGGACACCGCCTGTTTGGCATCCGGCGCCGGCGGGTGGCCACGGCCATCCTTGATGTGACAGTTCTGGCAGGCGTTGGTGTTGAACAGAGGCCCCAGACCATCACGGGCATCGGTGGACGCCGGGGCGATCACCCAGGGGTTGCGGAAGAAGCTGTTGCCTACACTGAAGTCCAGCCGCCGGGACGGGGACAGGTTGGCCAGCGGCAGGGAAAAGGCGTTTTCGTCGGTCTTGGTGACCGTGGCTTCGCCAGCGGACAGGTGCTCGCCGGGCTCCGCTTCGGTGAAGGTCGGTGCCTGGTCACAGGCGGCGAGCAGGGCAACCAGGGTCAGCAGGGAATATCGCAAGGTGCAGGTATCCTTCATTCTTGATAGCAAACCGCGGGGGCGACATTTAAGTCACCCGTTGCGAAAACCAACACCGTTTTGCGGTTCGACTCACGGTACTCGTCACTCGAAACGATGCGGTTCGTCGCTCAGCGTCACGCCTGCGGCAACGGGGCAGCACATCCGATTCTCATCAACGCCGCCCGGAGGCGGCGCTATCTTACCAGATCTGAAAGAGAATCGTTTGCAGCTTTCACCCCGCACACCGGGAAACCGTTGGAGCTTTGCTTGCAAAGCGAAGCTTCCCGGCCCCTTGCCGTCTGGCCAGCATGCCCTCGCTGCCAAGGGTGTAAAAAGCCTTCGCCTTGCGAGCAAGGCTCCAACGGGGAGCAGGGTGATTATCCCGGCTTTCCGTGATCCTTTAGAAGGAGTGGTTAGCGGTATCCGGGTTCAGGGCCTGGATCTCCAGCACCAGGGCAGCCTTCTCGATGCTGGTGGTCTGCTCCACCAGGGCATTGATGGCGGCATTCACGGTGGCCGCGCCGTCGGCATTGCCCGGGGCAATCAACTGGTCGAAGTACACGCCCTTTTCGGCGCTGTCCACCAGGGCCTGCAGGGCCGCTTCGCTGGCATCAAAATGGGCCTTGAGCGCCTTGTCCGCCTGCGGATCGCTGGCCGCCACCAGGTCACTCAGGGACGGGCCGCTCAGGGTCTCGCCGTTCACCCGCTGGTACTCGCCCAGGTAGACATTCTCGATGCCCTTGCCGTTATAGAAGTGCGAGAAGTGGGTGTTGTCGCTGAAGCAGTCGTGTTCGTCTTCCGGAGAATGGGCGGCCAGGGCCACCTTCATGCGTTCGCCGGCCAACTCGCCCAGGGACAGGCTGCCCATGCCGAACAGCATCTTGCGCAGGCCGTTTTCCACGCTGTCCGCTTCCAGCTCGGCACGGTAGTTGTCCTGCTCTGGCTGCCATTGGGCCACCATGGCTTCCAGGTCGTCGATGAGCAGATCGGTGACCACTTTCAGGTAGTCGCGACGGCGCTGGTTGTGGCCGCCGGTGGCATTGTCACCGGTGGCGAAATCCGTGGCCGGACGCTCGCCGGCGCCCGGGCCGGTACCGTTCAGGTCCTGGCCCCAGAGCAGGAATTCGATGGCATGGTAACCGGTGGCCACATTGGCCTCGGACCCGCCCAGCTCGTTGAGGCCGGCCAGCAGGTCGGCGTTCAGCTCGGTCAGGTCCAGTTGCTGCTCGCCGATTTTCAGGGACTCGCTGGCAATGATATTGGCGCGGGCGCCCGGGTTGCCCATCACCGCCTGGTAGCTGTCGTCCACGTAGTCGATCAGCCCTTCATCCAGGGGCCAGGCGTTGACCTGCCCTTCCCATTCATCCACCACGGTATTGACGAAGCGGAACACCTCGGTCTGCATGTAGGGCACGCGCGCATCGCGCCAGGCCTGGCGCGCCGCTGCCAGGTTGGCCTCGCTGGGCTCGGCCAGCAGGGTGTCGATGCTGTCACGCAATACCTGCGCCTGGGCCAGGGCATCGCTGTAACCGGCCAGGGCCAGGTCGGCGTAGTGGTTGATCACGGCTCGGGCCTGGGCGTCGTCGTAAGCCGGGCTGCCATCAGCCTCGGAGGTGGCAGTGTCGTCACTGCAGGCGGAGAACAGCAGGGAAGCCAGTAACAGGCCTCCGGTGGAAACACGGGATAGCATGAAATTCCTCAACGATAATGTGACGGCAAAACAATGCGGCCGGCCCAAACCGGGCCCAGCAAAATTCAGACTGCAATAATGCGAATTATTCTCATCTTTTTAAAGGGGCAAGTACAAAATTTGCACATTAATCGGCAGTTTTTCCCCGGATAGCGGCCAATGGCCGGTAAATATTTTCGGAGAAAATGGTGAACCCGGTTCACAAACCGCCTAAAATGCCGCCGCCTTCCCGCTTATGCCGGAGTTGCCCGCCATGACCATCGTGTTGCTGACCCTTGTGGCGCTGGGCTTTGCGTCCATCGTCGTCGAAGATATCGTCCATATCGACAAGGCCAAGACCACCCTCTTCTTCGGGTCCTTTGCCTGGCTGCTCTTCTTTATCGCCCCGCCGGGCCATCTCAGCCATGACGCGCTGATGGAAAGCCTGAATGAAAACCTGCTGGATATCGCCACCCTCTGGCTGTTCCTGATGGCCGCCATGACCTTCGTGGCCTACCTGTCCGGCAAGGGCATCATCGACGGCATCGTCAACAAGCTGCTGCCCACCCGCATTACCGAGCGCAAGCTGATGCTGCTCACCGGCCTGTTTGCCTTCCTGTTTTCGTCCATGGCCGACAACATCACCGCCACCCTGGTGTGTATTGCCGTGCTGATGAACCTGAACCTGCCGGCCCACAAGCTGCTGCGCTATGTGGTGCTGGTGGTGTTCTCGGTGAACGCCGGGGGCACCGCCCTGATTACCGGCGATGTGACCACGCTGATGATCTTCCTGGCGGACAAGGTGGAGATTCCCGACTTGCTGCTGCTCAGCCTGCCCGCCGCCGGGGCCGTGGCCGCACTGGCCGGCATGCTGTCGCTGGGGCTCAGTGGTGAGGTGCAGATACAAAAGCAGGACAGCACCATCGCCCGTGGCGACAAGGTCATCGCCCTGCTGTTTTTCGGCACCATTCTCGGCACCATTGCCGCCAATGTGGCCTTCGGCATTCCGCCGGTGTTGTGCTTCCTGTTCGGCCTGTCGCTGATGTTCATGGTGGTGCAGTTCATGAACAAGGACGAGCCGGTGCTGGAGTACATCCGCAAGATCGAGTTCGACACCCTGCTGTTCTTCCTGGGCGTGCTGCTGCTGGTGGGGATGCTCAAGGAACTGGGCATGCTGGCCTACTTCCCGGCCCTGTACGACGTGATGCCGCCGGTGGCCGCCAACTTCCTGGTGGGGCTGGCCTCGGCGCTGTTCGATAACGTGCCGCTCACCGCCGCCCTGCTCAATTCCGGCATCGAGATGACCCTGGCCGAGTGGCTGTCGCTGACCTATTCGGTGGGTGTGGGCGGTGCCCTGCTGGTGATTGGTTCCGCCGCCGGGGTGATCGCCATGAGCAAGGTGGAGGCGCTGACTTTCGGCAGCTACCTGCGCTACTTCGGTTACCTGCTGGTGGCCTACAGCGTGGGCTTTGTGGCGGTGCTGGGGTTGGGGGCGTTGATGTAAGGCGGAGGAGGATTACGCTCCGGGAAGGTGGATTACGCCTACGGCTAATCCACCCTACGAAAGAACAGTTTCGAGTTGCGAGAAGCGAGGTTCGAAAGTCACAACCCAGCACGGAATTATGGGTTTTCGAAACTCGCTTCTCGCAACTCGTGACTGTTTTTTACAATCAGTTGGCGCCGTAAAGCTCGTTATTGAGTTCGTTCAGATCCCGGTCCATCTGTTGCCAGTTACCCTGGCCACCCGGGCTGTCGATGCCGGCCAGTTCGTGGTACTCGTCAATGCGCTGCTGCATATCCGTGAGCACATCCTGCAACGCCAGCCGGTGGCGTTCGGCCTCGGTATTGGTGTCGCCACTGGCCCCCACTCCCTGGGCTTCCAGGCGCTCCAGCTCGGACTCCAGCTCATCCAGTTTGCCCTTGATGTCGGCAAGCATCTGTTTTGCTGTTTCCATCATCGCTCTCCTTCTCGATAGCAAACCCGGTATCAGGTTCGATTCCAGATTGGCCCCATTGTTCCGGCAGGGTCAAGCCGGCAAACCGTAACCGCGTATTACGTCGGACAATCGGTCAGAATCATGGAGCCAGGCGGTGCTTTGCGCTACATTGCGGGAAATATCACCCACTCAGTGCAACATACAGGCCGACAATGAAAAAAATGGTGCAGCGGGCAGAACTGCTCAAGGACATGATTCAGGAAGCCATCGACGAGGGCGCCACCAGCGTGGAGGAAGTCCACCAGCACATCGCCGGGCTGCCTTTCGACGCGCTGGAAAAACTGGGCGTTTTTGAAGAACAGGCGACATCGCTGAAAGACAAGCAGCGCAAGACCATCGGCATGGTGTACGACACCATTCGCAAGGTGAATCAGGAAGTGGGCTCGCTGATCTCCGAACAGTTCGCCTCACTGGAAGATGCCGAAACCGCCGCCAGGAACATGGAAAAGAAAGAAGAGGACTGAGCCCGCCCTTCCCGCTCAGCCCTCAGTGCCAGCTTGAACCGGCCTGGATATACCAGGCGGTGTCTTCCGGCCCACGGGCCACATCAATGCCCATGGTCATGCCGTAGCGACGGGCGATCAGGTAACGGAAGCCGGTCCCGTAACTGTTGGCCACTTCGGCATCCGACAGCGCATCCAGGCTTTCCGCCGCTCGCCCACCACCACCGAAAAAATTGAAGCGCCAGCGCGGGCTGGCCTTCCAGGTGGCTTCCACTTCCGCCACGGCCACCGCCTTGCCCTGATAGCGCACCGCCGGGATACCGCGCATGTCGATATAAGGCAGGACATAGGGGGGCAAACGGGTACTGTCGCTGACATCCACGCCGTCGTACTGCAAGCGTACGGCAAAGTTGAAATGCTCGTTGGCGTTCCAGTAATTCAGCCCTTGCAGGGTATAACTGGCGAAGTCGAAATCACTGCCGACGCTGTCGCCATACCAGATGTAGTTACCGGACAGATAGATACCATCCTGCGGGGACAGCGGGTTATCGCGGGCATCGTATTCCGCCAGCACCCCAAGGCCGGACGTGTTTATCTTGTCACCCAGCTTTTCTTTCAGGAAATTGTTGACCGCTTTTTCCAGCTTCGGACTGGGCAATGAAATATCTTCTTCCAGACCCAGCTCCACCTGTCTGAACACCTGCCTGGCACCCAGCATCCAGCGACTGTCGCCCACCCGGAATTTCAGCTCCTGAATCGCTGCCGGGCCTTTCAGATTCAGTTCGATGGGATCTCTCAGGTCCCGCCCATTGAGGGAATAAAAGTCCAGGTTCAGGTCGGGAAACAGGGCAAACCCCCGGTAACGGATACGGTCATCATGCCAAAAGCCCAAATGGCCGATACCCGCCGCCCGGCTCCCGTTTTCCGTGCCTCCCAGGCCGAGAATGCTGATGTTGTTGGGCAGGATAGCGGGGCTGTTACCGGAGACGCGCTGTTTTTTCTGTTCTTCGCTTTCATGGAAGAAAATGGCGCCCATGCCCAGGCCATAGCCCACGGCGGGCTCGGTGATGACCATCGGCACCGGCAAAAACCCCTGGGGAATCTCGGACAGAAAACGGCTCCCGTCCAGCATGCCGTCTTCCGGGTCGATCATGTAATCATGAAAAAAATCCGCCTGCGCGAGACTGGAGCCCATCCCCAGAGCAGCGATCAGAACGCCTTGCTTGATCATCGCCATTCCCTTGTGTTTGAAATTCTTCCCTTGCTGGGCTTTGATAGTCTCAGACTTGACCGAATGGCGCCACAATGCAAAAAACGTTTCCTTCCCTTGCCTGCCTTTTTTTCGTGCTTTTGTGCACTGCCTGCCAAAGCCAGCCGGCTTATGACCCCCAGGCGAGGAAATACAGCGAGTCACTGGCGGCACCACAGAGCGGGCCTCTGGCTGAAGGCGCAACCAGGGCAACAACCCGTCACGACGACAAGACGTCTGGCTTCTACCTGTTGCAAGATGGTCTGTCGGCCTTTGTGGCACGGGTTGCCCTGATCGAGGCCGCGCGCACGTCCCTGGACCTGCAATACTATATTTTTTCCGATGACACTTCGGGGCGCATCATCATCAGCAAGTTGCTGGAAGCCGCGGACCGGGGGGTGCGCGTGCGGCTACTGGTGGATGACCTGGGCACCCGTGTCGCCGAACCCGTGGTGGCCATTCTCGACCAGCACCCCAACATCCAGATTCGCCTTTTCAATCCGGTGAAAGCCCGCAGCGGTTTCAGTCGCGGCATGCAAATGGCTTTCCATTTTGGTCGCACCAACCATCGCATGCACAACAAACTGATGGTGGCGGACAGCAGTGCCATGGTGACCGGTGGCCGCAACATTGGGGATGAATATTTTTCCAACAATGCCGTGGACT
>JAKSCQ010000123.1 GCA_022360555.1 Pseudomonadales bacterium | reverse complement strand
TATTCAGATTGCCAGGTTCTATTAACAGTAAGAGTGGACTTACAAAAATTCGATGTCAAGATTTGAGAAAACTTGATCCATATATCGAATCTTCTCTTCTAGATGATGAATCAGTAGAAATTACCGCTAATTGCCCAATGAAATTTGGACTAAAAAACAAAAAATTTGGTCCTTATCTAAATGAAAAAATAACTGTTCCAACTTTTGCAGCAGTCTATATGATATGCAAAAAAATGGCTACATTAGCTTGATTTTGCTGGTAAGACATTAATTTACCAAATCACAAGAAATCTTGATTTTGTATAGCGCCTCTACTGATAAGCAAGCTCCACCACCTGATACTGGGAAATTCATCAGGCTGGGAATTGTTGTTATTATAGGAATAGTGATTTTTGCAATAGTTGGAAATCAGGCAGTAATACTATCCATGAATTTTACTGAATTTGGTGAACAATTCACCAAACCTCTCTATTATACTCTAATTTCATCTGTAATTTTATCTGCTATTGCATTGGTTCGCGTCAATATTGGTGGACGTTCTTCTATTTTTTGGTATGCTATAAGCACTGCAATAGGTTTTCTCGGAAGAGGGGGACAACAATCTGTCTCTAGCAATATCCAAAGTTTCCAAGATTACAAATTAACTTCTCCACAATTTGTCATTTGGCAAGTTACCAAGATTCTGCTTTTTGGCGCATTTTTTGCAAATATTATGTTTGGATTTGCAGCAGCATCATTTCTAGATGGAAACGACCTAGGAATCGAAAATCTCCCAAAGCTATTTTCTTTGCCATTTGTTACGCCTGACACTGATCCAAACTATGCAGCTGAAAATGTTGTACCAATGATTCCAGCACTTGTCATATTACTACCTCCAATTCTGGCCGCAATAGGATTACGACTTGTTCTGTATATTGGAATTCACAGAATAATTAATGTCATTACCTCTATTCTGAAAGATTCTAATGAAGGTAAACTAAGATATCTCAATTACGTTTCTACCATAGAAGGAATTGTTGGAATTGGTGTTCTATGGGCAGGATTCAACTTGTTCTTTACTGATCAAATTGATTATAATACCAGATACGTTATTGGTGGTACCCTTGTTATAGGATTTGCATTAATTGCCTTTTCAGTAATTGACAGAATTCGAGCAAGAGTCTTGACTCATATGTTCAAAAGGGACGTGTACATTAGAATTTTAACAATAGCAGCTATAGCAATTATTGTTTTAGGAGTTGTCTCTGTTAACAATAGTATC
>JAKSCQ010000261.1 GCA_022360555.1 Pseudomonadales bacterium | reverse complement strand
TTCGCCATACTCTGAAATAAGCTTCATATCCCGGCTGTAAATGCGCAGCGGGATCTGGTATTCCACCTCGCGAATCTGGTTGGCAGGCGGGAGCTGCGGCGCCAGATAGAGGTAGCTGGCGGCGAGAACAAGGAGGCCGCCGCCCGCGCCAGCCGTGGCGAGGAGGAGGAGGAATCGGGTCCAGGTGGGTAAACGCATGTTTTCGGCAACTACTGGCTTGGATCGGTAGAAAGGCCTAGCCGGCCCGTGAAGTGGGTCATTATATGGTGGAAAGGTTGTTGTGATCTAATATCTGTTCTGCTATTACTAACTCCTAAAGTAATTCGACATAAAAAACGTGTAAGTGTATCTTTAGCAAGAAAAAACACTTCAATAATAACCAGACGGGACGACGACAGTGCTGCCTTTCCTCAGAAAAAAGGCCCAGACACTACTGGGGATCGACATCAGTTCCACGGCGGTCAAGCTGCTGGAGCTGTCCAAATCGGGGAACCGTTTCAAGGTTGAGAGCTATGGGGTAGAGCCCCTGCCCGCCAATGCGGTTGTCGAGAAGAACATCAGTGATGTGGAAGGTGTGGGTGATGCGATTGCCCGCCTGGTCAGCCGTGCCCGTCCGGGCGTGAAGACCGCGGCGGTGGCCGTTTCCGGCTCTGCGGTGATTACCAAGCTGATCGAAATGGATGGCTCCCTGAGCGAAGACGATATGGAAAGCCAGCTCAAGGTGGAAGCCGACCAATATATCCCCTTCCCGCTGGATGAAGTGCGCATGGACTTCCAGGTCATGGGCCCGGTAGAGGGCAGTGAAGACCGGGTGGAAGTACTGGTGGCTGCATCACGCACGGAAAACGTGGAAATGCGCACCGATGCTCTGGAGATCGGTGGTCTGCAGGCCAAGGCCGTGGATGTGGAAGCCTACGCTATGGAGCGTGCCTTCCAGTTGTTGCTGCCAGGTCTGCCGAATGCGGATGAGCTGGAGACCGTGGCGGTATTCGATATTGGCGCCACCATGACCACTCTCAACGTGTTTCATCAGGGGCGCAGCGTCTACACCCGCGAACAGCTCTTCGGGGGCAAGCAGCTCACCGAGGAAATCCAGCGGCGCTACGGCATCTCCATGGAGGAAGCCGGCTTGGCCAAGAAAACCGGCGAGCTGCCGGACGATTACGAGTCAGAGGTGCTTCAGCCCTTCAAGGATGCGGTGGTACAGCAGGTCAACCGCTCCCTGCAGTTCTTCTATGGCTCCACCCAGTTCAATGAGGTGGACTACATCCTGCTGGCCGGGGGGTCGGCATCCATTCCGGATCTGGCGGAGCTGATCCAGGAGAAAGTGGGGGCCAGCTGTTCCGTGGCCAATCCGTTCAGTGATATGGCGCTGGCAAACAAGGTGGGAGCAACCGCCATCGCCAATGATGCGCCGGCGCTGATGATCGCCTGCGGTTTGGCGTTGAGGAGCTTTGACCAATGACAACAACAATTAACCTGTTGCCATGGCGCGAAGAGCGGCGCAAGCAGCAACAGCAGGAATTCATCGCCATGCTGGTGCTGGCTGCGCTTGTAGGCGGCTTGCTGTTCTGGCTGTGGCAGGGGCATGTGAACCAGCAGATTGCGGATCAGCGGGCTCGAAACAGTCACATTGAGGCCAGATCCTCTGAGCTTGATGAGAAAATCAAGGAGATCAAGGAGCTGAAGTCTCGCCGAGATGAGCTGGTGGCGAGGATGCAGGTTATTCAGAGCTTGCAGGGGAATCGACCCGCTATTGTCTATGTGTTTGATCGCCTGGTAAAAACTTTGCCTGATGGCGTTTTTTACAACGAGATCAAGCGGTCAGGGAGCCTTTATACTATCTCGGGTGTTGCGGAGAGTAATAACCGTATTTCCAGGTTGATGCGAAACCTGGAAGAGTCGGAGTGGTTTCACGAAGCTAATCTGCTGAATGTGACGGCGTTGGCAGAGGAAGATGGCGGTGGTGGTGATGCCAATTCCTTTACCCTGACCGTGAAGCAGGTGTCATCCAACAGCAATGAAGAGGAAGAAAAACAATGAAAGCCTCTGAGCTGAAAGACCTGGATTTGCGGGAGCTGATGGATCAGCTCAACAGCCTGGATTTTGAAAATGTGGGCGGCTGGCCGACGCCCGTCAAGATCATTGCTGCCGTGCTGGTTCTGGTTCTGGTTGTGGTGCTGGGCTACTTCCTGTCCATCAGCGACTTGAGTGCGACCCTTGAGCGGCAGCAACGGGAAGAGCAAACATTGCTTCAGACCTATGAGAAAAAGGCATTTGAAGCGCATAACCTGGACCAGTTCAGGAAGCAGTTGGCTGAAATGGAGCAGACTTTTGGTGCCCTGCTTAAGCAGTTGCCAAAAGACACTGAAGTGCCTGGGCTTCTTGAAGATATTACGCACACAGGCTTGGGTAGTGGTCTGGAGTTTGAAAATATTGAATTGAGGGATGAGGTCGAAAAAGAGTTCTACGCCGAACTTCCGATTAACATCAGGGTGATAGGGGACTACCACAGCTTTGGCTCTTTTGTTTCTGGTGTGGCTGCTCTGCCGCGAATCGTAACCTTGCATGACTTTATGATTACCCGGCCCAAGAAGGATGGTCAATTGGCAGCCTTGGGACTTTTGCACATGGATATTACTGCCAAGACCTACCGGTACTCTAGTGATGGGGCTGCATCTCGGCAGTCAGCCAAGGGGAATAAATAGGAGGGGCATGATGAAAAAAATAACGTTGCTGTCCATCATGCTCGCGACTCTTGCAGGGCTGGGTGGGTGTAGTTCAGGAGCTAATCTTGGAGAGCTGGATGCCCGGTTGCAGGAAATCAAGGCCCGGCCTCGTGGGCGCATTGAGCCGCCGCCGGAATTTAAGCCGGTAGCGTCTTATTCTTACGCTGCCCATAAGCTTCGATCACCCTTCAGCCCACCGGTGGATCAACAGTTGATTGCCGTGCCCGAAGGGAAAACGGTAGAGCCGGATATGGGGCGCCCGAAAGAGTATCTTGAAAGGTTTGCATTAGATTCTCTGCAAATGGTTGGCACGATTTCCCGGCCCGGGGAGCCGCTGCAGGCATTGATCGCCGATCCGTCGGGGGCGGTGACGCGTGTCAAGCCAGGTAGTTACATGGGTAAGAATTTTGGGCAGGTAAAGGCCGTGTCCGAAGCAAAAGTTAGTCTTATTGAAATTGTTCCGGATGGGCGAGACGGCTGGGTAGAGCGTGCCAGCAATGTCGCTATTTCCGAATAACAGCCGCTGGGGAACCAGATATGAAAAGTATAAAGATGAATGCTAGAAAGAACGCTTCCCGGCGTCTGGCGGGGGTTGTGCTTGCGGGGGCGCTCTGGTTGCTGAGCTCACTTTCCTTGGCAGGAACACTCAAGTCTATCGAGGCGAACTCCCTGTCTGGCGACTCAATGGAAGTGCGTTTGAAGTTTGAGGGGGGCGTGCCCGAGGTAAAAGGTTACAGTATCGAGCAGCCTGCTCGTATCGCCCTGGACTTGCTGGGGGCTAGCAGTACTATTTCTGGCAAAAGGCAAAATCTTGGTACCGGAAATGCGAGAAGCGTCACTATTGTTGAAGCGAAGGACAGGACTCGTCTTATTTTTAATCTGGAGTCTCTGACCGGCTACACCACAAGTGTTGATAGTGACTCCGTGGTGGTGTTGCTTGGTGGAGAGCAAGGGCGTGCTGATTCTTCCCGGGTGGCGGCAACCTCGGGCGAATCAGCTGTGACAGGGGTGGATTTTCGCCGTGGAGGAGACGGTGAGGGCCGTATTATTGTGAGTCTTTCAAAAGCTTCGATTCCTGTCGATGTGAAAGAGGAAGGGGGGCGCATTGTTGCTCGCTTTGTCGGAGCTGGAGTGCCGGATAATCTTATTCGTAAGCTGGATGTGACCGATTTTGCTACGCCAGTAAAGATGGTGGATACAAAAGTCTCGGACGGTAGCACTATTATTGAGATTGAGCCTACAGGTGTCTGGGAGTATCTGGCGTATCAGGCAGATAATGAATTTAGCATTAATGTAAAGCCTATCAGTCGTGCAGAAGCTGAGCGCAAGAAGAAGGATGCGTTTGAGTATACTGGTGAAAAATTATCGCTGAATTTTCAGGATATTGAGGTTCGTTCGGTCTTGCAGTTGATTGCCGATTTTACCGGCCTGAACTTGGTTGCTTCAGATACTGTTGATGGCCGTATCACCTTGCGCCTGCAAAATGTACCTTGGGACCAGGCCTTGGAGCTTATCCTCAAGACCAAGGGGTTGGATAAGCGCCAAGTTGGCAATGTGCTGCTGGTGGCTCCTGCGGATGAAATTGCAGCTCGTGAGCAGCTTGAGTTGGAGAGTCAGAAGAAAATTGAAGCTTTAGCTCCTCTGCGTACACAATACATCAATATTAACTACGCTAACGCAAGTGAGCTCAAGGAGCTGATTAGCAACGCTGGGGGGAAAGGCGAGGCACTGGTGTCAGCCCGAGGTTCGGTCGTGGTTGATCAGCGAACCAATACTTTGATTGTTCAGGATACAGCAGCCAAGCTGCAGGAAATTCGTGATTTGATTGATCAGCTGGATGTTCCTGTGCAGCAGGTTTTGATTGAGGCGCGGGTTGTTATCGCAACCAACGATATCGCTGACGAGTTTGGGGTTCGTTGGGGTGGTTTGGGCTTTGATGGTGAAAGTATGCTGCAGGACAAACGGACATACGGTTTCTCTGGCCGGCTGCAGTCTATTCGCAATCTCCATCAAACAAATGTGGATTCGACGATTGCCGGTGGTAATACCCCGCTTGACCCGGATGACGTGGATTTTGGTCCCGATGACTTCGAATTTGAAGAGATCGAGAATGGCGATGACTTGATTGTGGATCTGGGGGTTGATTCTGCTGATGCCTCCCGGTTTGCGGTAGGTTTCACCTCGCTAGCTTCGGGCCTCATTGAGCTGGAGCTGTCAGCCTTGGAGGCAGAAGGGCATGGCGAGCTGGTGGCAACCCCTAAGGTGCTTACAGCGGATCAGCAGCCTGCGGTGATTGCTTCTGGTCAGCAGGTGCCGTTTGAAGTGGCAACTTCTTCGGGGGCCACGTCTATCGATTTTGTTGAGGCAGAATTGCGCCTTGAAGTTACTCCGCACATTACGCCTGACGGCAACATTATTATGAACCTCAAGGTTAACAATGATTCATTTAGCTCTGACGGATCGGCCGCAATTGATACTAATCGCGTTGAAACTTCGGTGCTGGTGAATGATGGCGAAACTGTTGTGCTAGGTGGTATCTTTCAGCAAGAAACTATCAATGCTGTGACCAAGACTCCTTTCCTGGGTGACTTGCCATGGATTGGTAACCTTTTCAAGAAAACCGTGAATCGTGACAACAAGCAGGAGTTGCTGATCTTCATCACGCCGCGGTTGATGAAGGATGCTTTGGCGAATCGGTGAGCAATACTAGACAACCTTCCCTGATACTGGTCGGTCCCATGGGTGCGGGAAAAAGCACCCTGGGCCGACACCTTTCCCAGATACTGGACTATCCCTTCTTTGACTCTGACCGGGTAATCGAGGAAAAGACCGGTGCGGATATCCCATGGATTTTCGACATGGAGGGGGAGGCCGGTTTTCGGCGTCGTGAACATGAAGTGATCGATGAGTTGACCCGCCGGTCCGGCATCGTCCTGGCCACGGGCGGTGGCGTGGTGGTGACACCGGAAAATCGCCGGCTACTTCACGAGCGGGGTTGTGTGGTTTACCTGTGGACACCGGTGGATGTGCAGCTTGCCCGTACCCGCAATGACAAGAATCGCCCACTACTGCAGACCGCCGACCCGCGCGCGCGGCTGGAGGCGCTGCTCGCCGAGCGGGATCCGCTGTATCGAAGCATTGCCCATCATGTGGTTTCCACGGCTTCGGGCAACCTGAAAAAGGTGGCCGACGACGTCCTCGCTTGTTTGGCGTCTCACCGGCAAGGATAATGCCTGCAGGTGTCTTTGCTGACACATCGGGTTATCAATTCTGCTGGAGACATGATGCGCACACTTGAGGTGGCCCTGGCCGAACGTAGTTATCCTATCCACATTGGTGCCGGTCTGCTGGATAGCTTCCCCCTGGCGGAGCAGGTTCGTGGCAACCAGGTGATGATTGTCACCAACGAAACCATTGCCCCTCTTTACCTGGACAGGCTGACGGCACAGTGTTCCGGCCTGCAGTGCGACACTCTGATTCTCCCGGACGGCGAGAAATTCAAGAACCTGAATACCCTGGAAACCCTGTTTGATGCCCTGATGGCCAAGCGCCATTCCCGCACGACAACCCTGATCGCGCTAGGTGGTGGGGTGGTTGGCGATATGGTGGGGTTTGCGGCGGCCTGCTATCAGCGCGGGGTGGACTTTATCCAGGTGCCGACCACGCTGCTGGCCCAGGTGGACTCCTCCGTGGGGGGCAAGACGGCGGTCAATCACCCCCGGGGCAAGAACATGATTGGGGCCTTCCATCAGCCGCGACTTGTGTTGATTGATACGGATGTGCTCGCAACCCTGCCTGAACGGGAGCTGGCCGCGGGTTATGCGGAAGTGGTCAAGTATGGCCTGATCCGGGATCCGGCATTTTACCGCTGGCTGGAAACCAATAACGACCGGTTGTTGTCCAGAGAACCAGAGGCCTTGTCCGAAGCCATCTATCGCAGTTGCGAAAACAAGGCCCAGGTGGTGGCCGAGGATGAGACCGAACAGGGTAATCGGGCGTTGCTCAACCTGGGGCACACCTTCGGTCATGCCATGGAAACGGCCACTGGCTACACGCACTGGCTTCATGGTGAGGCAGTGGCGGCAGGCATGGTCATGGCGGTGCACATGTCGGCCCGGTTGGGTTGGCTGGGGCCAGAGCTGGAATCGAAGCTGTCCACCCTGCTGACAACCTGGAAACTGCCGGTTACCGCCCCGGAGGGGATGACACCGGAACAATTCATGGACCTGATGGCGCTGGACAAGAAAGTGCAGAACGGCCAGCTCCGTCTTGTGCTGCTGCGACAACTGGGCGAGGCTGTGGTCACCGCAGACTATGATCCGCGCGCGTTACGGCAGACGCTGGAGGCTTTTTGTGGAGTTTGATGACGATCGTTTTTTCAGTGGTGCCTCCCGTGGCGACTTCCTGGATGCGCTGACTGCCCATGCCGGACTGGGTTCGGTGGTCGCGGTAGAGGGGGATGCCGGTAGCGGTGTTTCCACCCTGCTGGGTCAGGCGGTAATGGCATTGCTGGCGGATATGGAAGTCATCCGTATTGATGGCAATGACGAGCATGGCGCCAATGTGGTGGTGGAGGCCCTGCTGCGCCACTTCGATATCGACCGGGCCGAGCTGCCGGAAAAGCTGCGTTCCACCCTCACTGACGGGCGCATGCTGGTGGTGGTGGACAACAGCGAAGAGTTGCTGGACGAAGCGGTCACGACCATGGCGGCTCTCAAGCAGAAGCTGGGCAGCCGTCTGGGGTATGTTTTTGGCGGCCTGCCTGGCACGGTGGAAAAGCTCAAGGGCGCTGACTTCACCGTGGATGATGTGCTGGATCTGCCCACCCTGACGGATGAAGATGTTCAGGATTTCGCCTGGTTTGTGCTGGGGCTGGAGTTGGACGACAGCGAGGCCGAGCGCTTTCAGCATGATAGTGAAGGCAATGTGGCAGCCCTGCTGGCCTTGCTCCGGGAAACCGGAGGGGAGACAGGCGCTGGGGCCTCGGTGGACGACGATGATAAAGAGGAGGCGGGTGCAACCCCTTCCTTCATGGCCCGAGACCCGGAGCCCGAGAGGGAAGAGGAAGACGGCGATAGTGATGAGAGCGACGAGAGTGGCGAGGAGGCACAGCAAGAACCTCGACAACAGGCCGCGCCGCCCTGGCGCCATCTGGCGGCAGTTATCGGGCTTCTGGTGCTGGTGGCGCTGCTTTGGTCGGTATTTTCCGGTGATGATGAGGGGGCGGCTCCCGAGCCGGAATCCAGACAGCTGAGCCTGCCGGTGCCGGACAGAGAGCCGTCCGGAGAGCCCGCGCAGGAGGCCCGGCCCCAGATTCAGCCCATGCAGCCCACCATGGACCCGGTGGCGCGTCTGGAAGACCTGGAAAAGCAGGGTAAGCCGGACGTGGCCCTGCGGGAAACGGAAAACGGTGTCAAACTGGAGCCGGTCACCGACCCGGTCATGAAGTCCTCGCCGGCCGTTCCCGACCGCGAGATAGCGGTGGCGTCTGCTGCCGAGGAGGAACCCGAGACCCCGTCGCCCTCAGACCCTGCTGATGAGGGCGCCGATGAGGCCGCGGGTAGTGAGCCCAGGGAGGTCTCTGTCCCGGCCTCCGAGCCACAATTGAGCGGGCTGGATGCGGACCTGGGTTACAAGCAGGAAGACTGGCTGGCGACGCTGGATGATAGTCGCTGGTTCTTGCAGATTACCGTGACCAGCCAGGAAAAAAATGCCCGTGGCGTGCTGGATCAACTGGACCGTAACGGGGCCTATTATGCGGCCCGGCGCAATGGCAAAGCGGTGTTTCTGGTGCTGTCCGGTGATTATCCCAGCCGTCAGGCGGCACTCGATGCAAAGTCGGCGTTGCCTGCAAAGTTGCGCGCAGCCGGGCCATTTCCCCGCAAGATGGGCGATATTCGCAACGAACTCTGAAAACAAAAAAGTGCCCTGGGTGACTGTTCAATTTGTCGCCCAAGGGCGCAATGTGTAGAATGCATATCCCTTTTTTGCCGTCACCGCTATCCTGACGCCATTTGCCTTCTGTAAGTCTCTGAATTTCAAGAGGAAAGGTTTTGATGCAGCAGAACTCAACGCTGGTGCGGGGGCTCACTGAGCCCGGAGAATTCCGGGACAACTGTGGTTTTGGTCTGATTGCCCAT